>CAIXXI010000093.1 GCA_903923345.1 uncultured Burkholderiales bacterium
CACTGGGGGTTCAACGGGCGCCCCTGGGCTGCGCCGCCGATTCGCCCACTCGATGACTGGCTCGATGCCGTCGCGCCCACGCGGCATGTCGATCCGCTGGCGCGCCTGCTGCAGGTGCTGGCGGCGATCGATTCAGTGCTGCCCTCCGGGTCCGAGCGGCGCTCGCCGACCGAGCGGCTGGCGTTGGCGGCTGGCCTGACGCAGGTCCTGGATGCGGTGACCCTCTCGGGTCCGGGCACAGATCTGCGCGACCCTCAGTGGCTGGCCCGGGCCACGCAGGCCTTCGGATCGGCCCTGGCGCTGGAGCACCTGGAGCAGGAGTTGAGCCTGCTGGCTGACCTGGGCGAGGTCCTTGGGCCCGCCGTGACCGAGGCCGCCCGGGTCGACCTCGACCGCATCGATCGCATCAGCCGGGCCTGGGCCGGCAGCGGCACCCGCGTGGCCTGGCTGACCTGGCATCCGGATACGCCCCGGGAGGCCGCGCTGCGGGCAGCGCTTCGCGAGCAGATCCCTGTGGCGGATCGGGTCTGGCTCAGCCCCGACTGGCCTGCAGTCGGCCGGCAGGTTCCCTTGCTCAGAGCAGCCTGGCCAGAGGCCTTTGACGAGCCGCGCCGGCCCCTGCCCGAGCGCAGGCAATCCTGGCGCACGGATCCGCGCGGGCCGTCACCCGCCGTGCTGCATGCCTCGGATCGCGAGCGCGAGGCGCATCTGGCCGTCGAGTGGCTGATCGACCGGATCCGTGCGGCCAGGACCGTGGGCGCACCCGACCCGAAGCTGGGGATCATCGCAATCGACCGTTGGCTTGCACGCCGGGTGAGGGCGCTGCTCGAGCGGACCGAGGTGTTGATCGACGATCGAGAAGGCTGGTTGTTGTCGACGACCGTCGCAGCCAGTGCGGTGATGGGCTGGCTCGATGCGATTGCCGGCCAGGGTTATTACGACGACCTGCTGGGCTGGCTCGATTCGCCCTTTGTGAGGCCGGCGGGCGGGCGTGATCTGTGGCAATGGATCGAGCGGCGCGCCAGCGTCGACGGCTATCTGCGCGGCTGGAAAGGGCTGGTTGGGACGGCCGAGCAGCCCGAGCCTGCCGGGGTCAGGGGGCTCATCGACGCCTGCGCCGAGCAGCGAGCCGCGAAAACCCTCTCGCAGCATCTCGATGGCCTGGACCGCATGCTGGCCTGGAGCGGGGCGCTGGCGGCGCTCGGAACCGATGAGGCCGGCCGTCAGGTGCTGTCGGTGCTGGCCGCCCTGCGCCGCGAAGCAAGCGCGATGGCACAGGGGCAGGATCTGGCGTTCTCGGAGTTTCGTGCGCTGTGCAGCATGGTGTTCGAGCGGCAGCGGTATCGGGGGGCAATCGAGAGCCCGGTCATGATGCTCACCCCGGCTGATGCGGTCGGGCGGCCATTCGATGCGCTGCTGGTGCTGGGCGCTGCACAGGGCGCGCTGCCCGCACCGCCGGCGCCCTTGCCGTTGGTCAATGATCCGATGCGCGAATGGCTGGGGCTGCCGACGCTGGCTGGTCAGGCCCGTCGCCAGCAGCATGAGTTGATCCTGCTGCTGGCGCTGGCCGGGGAATCGGCGATCACCTGTCGGACCGACCCCGAGTCCGGCGCACGGCCCAGCCCGCTGATCGAGCGACTCGAATCGATCCGTCACGACGGCGCGCTGAACACGCGTTATTCACAGCCTGGAGTGGCCCGGACGATCCTCGCTCGGCCGGCCCGTCCCACACCGATCACCCTGTCTGCGGGGGTGCCGGCGCGCCTGTCGGTGAGCAGCATCGAACACCTGGTCGCCTGTCCGTTCCGGTTCGGCGCGCAGGCCGGCTGGCGGCTGCGTGAACTGCGAGAGCCGGTCGATGCGCCCGGCATTCGCGAGCGGGGCACGCTCGTGCATCTGATCCTCGAGCGGTTTCACGCCGGCCTGGCACACGACGATCAGCCGCTCACTGCGGAGGCACGCGAGCCACTGCTCGCGCGGCTGGCGGCCATGACCGATCGGGTCGCGCTTGAGGTCAACGAGGGCAGTGCCAGCGCGGTCGATCAGCTGGCCGAATGGCGCGCCACGATGCCCGAATACCTCGACTGGGCGATTCGCCAGTCCGAACAGGGATGGCGCTGGCAGTCCGGTGAGCGGGCCGATCGGGTCGAACTTCGCTGGCAGCGCGCCCAGGCCGATCGGACAGTGCGCATCGAAGGCCGGATCGACCGCATCGATCAGGGCCCTGGCGGGCTTCGCGTGATCGACTACAAACTTGGCTCGGCCACGCGCCTGAAAGAGCGCGCCAGCCAGCCCAGGCGCGATGCCCAGCTGGCGATGTATGCCTGGTTTGCCCAGGCCGGCCAGGAGGACGCAAAGCTCGCCGAGGCCGGCTATCTCAGTCTGAAGCGCGGCCAGTTGGCCTTTCACGCGAGTTCGGCCGCGCCCGACGAAACCCTGTCGTGGTGGCAGCAACAGCTGCCCCTCACACTGGCCCGCATCGATGAGGGCGCGCCACTGGTCGCCTCGGGCACCGAGTGCGAATACTGCGCCAGTCGCGGGCTGTGTCGAAAGGCGCACTGGACATGAGCGGCGAACGATTCGAGGTCGATGCGCGGGCCGTCGATTCACAGGCGTTTCGTCGGGCCGCAATCGATCCTGCGGTGAGCGTGCTGGTCGAGGCCTGCGCGGGCAGCGGCAAGACGACCCTGCTGGTCGGGCGCATCGTCCGGGCACTGCTGGACGGCGCCGAGCCGGATCAGATCCTGGCGGTCACCTTCACCCGCCTGGCTGCACACGAAATGCGCGAGCGCCTGGTGTCGGCCCTGCGCGATCTGGCCACCGTCGATGACGCGACCCTGCTCACGACCCTGCAAGCCTGGTACGGACTGGATGAGGCTGATGCACGCGCGCAGTCGCAGCGGGCCAGAGGCCTGTACGAAGACCTGCTCAGCCATCCGCGCGGCGCCGACATCACCACCTTTCACAGCTGGTTCGGGCTGCTGGCCCGCCTAGCCCCGATCACCGACGAGCTGGGCGCGGGCTCGACCCTGACCGATGAAGGCGCCTCGCTGATCCGCCAGGGCTGGTATGCCTGGCTCGATTCGATCGACACGCCTGCCCGCGCTGCCCTTCGGACCGACTTCGAAGCGGTGGTGGCCGCAATCGGATTGCACGAGACCCGTGTGTGCCTGCAGTCGATGCTCGAGCAGCGCACCGACTGGGCGGTGGCCCTCGGTGTCGACCCGGATGCACCCGGTCCTGTGCTGGCGCAGGCGGCCGATCGGGCTGCGCAGGCCTACCTCGAGCATTGGTGCGACAGCGCCACGCAGTGGGCGGTGGCGGTCTGCGGTGCTGCGCCACAGGTCGCAATCGATTCACCCCAGGCGCTGGCCTGGCAGGTCTGTCGTGACCCGCAGATGCGCGAGGACGTGGCCTGCTTGGCGCGGTGGCTGCCTGATAACGGCGCCCGGTGGGCAGCCAAGGCCGAGTCGGCCGGGATGCTGGCTGCCGAACCCCCTGAGGACCCGGATGATGCGCAGGCCTGGTTCGAGGCGCTGGCGCAGATCGTGCTCACCAAGCAGGGCGCCGCCGCGGCCCTGTCGCCGATCAAATCGCTCAAGGCGCGCCTGGTCCTTGAGGGGGGCGAAGACGCTGCGATGGCACGCTGGGAGGCGCTGGCTGCGCGCATCATGGCCGCGCGCGCTTATCTCGACGAGTGGCGCGGCGTAGACCTGAATGCCCGACTGATGCGCTGCGGCGCCGACCTCATCGGTGTGCTGCGCGATCTCAAACGCGCCCAGGGCCTGATCGATTTCGCCGACCTCGAATCCATCGCCTATCGCCTGCTGCGCGATCCCGGCATGGCGGCCTACCTGCAGTGCCGCCTCGACCGGCGCTATCGCCACCTGTTGTTCGATGAGTTCCAGGACACCAGCAGCCTGCAATGGCGGGTGCTGTCCGACTGGCTGCAGTCCTACGCGGGGGCCGGCGATCGGCCCTCGCTGTTTGTCGTCGGTGATCCGAAGCAGTCGATCTACCGGTTCAGGCGCGCCGAAGCGCGGGTCTTCGAGTCGGCGCGCGCCCTGCTGCGCGACGGTTTCGATGCCCGCCAGGCCAGCACCGACACCACCCACCGCAACGCACCGGCGATCGTCGAGGTGCTCAACCGCTGCCTGCCCGCGACCATGCCGCATTACCGGACCCAGGCGACGCTGGCCAGGGTCGAGCAGGGCCTGTTCTGGAAGTTGCCGCTGGTGGCGGCGCAAGCCCCGGCGTCCGAGCTCGCCTGCGAGTCTGATGACGATTGGCTGAACGCATCGCCCCCGGATGACTCGACCCTGCGCCTTGAAGAGGGGCGCCAGATCGCCCGTGCAATCGAGGCGGCCCGAGCGGAGCTTGAGCGTCAGGGCTTGCCGTGTCCGTTCGGTCAGATCTTCGTGCTGGCCCATGCGCGCACCGGTTTTCCGGCCTACGAACGGGCGCTGCGCGAGGCGGGGCTGCCGGTGCGCTCCGATCGGCCGGGCGGCCTGCTCAACAGCCTGGAGGCCGAAGACCTGTGCGCGCTGCTTCGATTCGTGCGCCGACCCGACGACGACCTCTCGCTGGCGCAGATTCTGGCCTCGCCCTTGATCGGGCTCAGCACTGAGCAGATCGACTGGATCGCCGCCCAGGCCGCCGCCGAATCGCCATCGCCTCCAGACTGGTGGACGCTGCTCAAGGCCTGGTCGGACACGGCGGGGTCAGACGCGGTGGGGCCTGCGCTCGCCCCGCCTGCGCCCTTCGATCTGGCGCAGGTGGTCGCGCAGTTGCGCGACTGGATCGGTCTGGCCGCTCAACGCCCGGTTCATGACGTGCTGGACGCGGTGCTGGCCCGCGCCGATGCGTTTGCCGCCTATCCGGCCGCAGTCGATGCCGCCCGCCGCCAGACCGTGCTGGCCAATCTGTGCGCAATGCTCGGCCTGGCGCTCGATGTCGATGCCGGCCGCTACCCAAGCCTGGCCCGATTCCTCGGCAAGTTGCGCGATTACGATGCACTCGAGGATCGGGATGGGCCGGGCGAGGGCCGACCCGAGTCAATCGATGCCATCCGGTTGATGACGATCCACGGGTCAAAGGGGCTGGAGGCCAACCTTGTCGTGCTCGCGGATGCCCATCACACCGTGCGCGCGCCTGGGCGTCACCTGTTTGTCGACTGGTCCCCGGATGATCCGCGCCCGAGCCATGTGTCGTTTGCGCTCGGCTCCGAATTCAAGGGTCTGTCGCGCCAGGCGAGTTTTCAGCGTGACGCCGAGCTGCGCCAGCGCGAGCAGATGAACCTGCTTTATGTCGCCATCACCCGTGCGCGCCATGGGGTGATCGTCAGTGGCACCGCATCGCGCCATGCCCTGACAGACTCCTGGTACGAGCTCCTGCAGGGCGTCGAGCCACCGCCGATGTGGACGCCACCTGTTTCAGCCTCACCACTGGCCACCGATCAGTCCCAGGCGCAGTCCTTCACCCTGCAACTGCCCGACTGGCCCCGGCTCTGCGTGGGCGCGGTGATCGAGCGTGCGCCGGCACTGAGCGAAGGCGAGCGCGTGGCCACCGCATTGGGTCATGCCCTGCATCGGGCCCTTGAACTGACGCAATCGGGTTCGCCTCCCGGGCTGGACGAGGCCTGGGTCCGGGAGGCGCTGACGGTCTTTGATCTGAGCGATGCGCAGCGTGAGCAGGCGCTCGCTCAAGCGCGCGCCGTGCTGGCGATCCCGGAACTCACGCGGGTCTTCGACACCGCGACCCCGGCGATTGCCGAGTACGAGATCCTCGATGCGCAGGGCGTGGCACGCCGCCTCGATCGCATCGCGCGCATCGACGACGCGCTCTGGATCATCGATTACAAATGGTCGGTTGGTGAGACCCGCCGCGACGAATACCGCGAGCAACTCGCCGGTTACCGGGCTCTGGTCGCGCAGATGTCTCCCAGGCCCTTTGATGCGCCCGGGCCGATTCGCACCGTCCTGGTCGATGCCAGCCTGCGCCGTGTCGAGTTCGACATCGACCTGATGATCGCCACGCCCGCCGCGCCGGGCTTGGCCTCCTCGCCCCCGAACGACCTTGACCCGGGGGGCGCACGCCCCGGCTGATACAATCGGGATGGACGGGCCTCCTCGCATTTCGGCGTGGTCCACCTGGTCAGGTCCGGAAGGAAGCAGCCAATGCCGCTCTCCGGAAGTGCCGAGGGTCGGGCTCGTCCACCCCCGCCCGTCACGCCCCGCGCTGTCACGCCACCGAAGGCATGATCTGCGGGTCCATCGAGCCCGCAGCCCTTCGTCCTACATGTCCCATCAGGTCCTTGCCCGTAAGTGGCGCCCGCGAGACTTCGATTCGCTGGTCGGTCAGGAGCATGTGGTCCGGGCGCTGACCCACGCGCTCGACACCGGCCGCCTTCATCACGCCTATCTGTTCACCGGAACCCGAGGTGTGGGCAAGACCACGGTCTCCCGCATCCTGGCGCGTGCGCTGAACTGTGAGGTCGGCGTCAGTGCGCGGCCGTGCGGCGTGTGCAGTGCCTGCGTCTCGATCGAACAGGGTCGATTTCCCGATTATGTCGAGATGGATGCCGCATCGAATCGCGGCGTCGAGGACATGGCCCAGCTGCTGGAGCAGGTCGTGTATGCGCCGGTGTCCGGCCGCTACAAGGTCTACATGATCGATGAAGTGCACATGCTGAGCGGGCATGCCTTCAATGCGATGCTCAAGACGCTTGAAGAACCGCCGGCGCATGTGGTGTTCATCCTGGCCACCACCGACCCGCGCAAGGTCCCGGTGACGGTGCTGTCGCGCTGCCTGCAGTTCAATCTCAAGAATCTGCCGCCCCCCTCGATCGCCCGGCATCTGGCGGTCGTGCTGGAAGCCGAGGAGGTGCCCTTCGAGCATCCGGCGCTCACGCTGATTGGCCGTGCCGCCGCCGGCAGCATGCGCGATGCGCTGTCCCTGCTCGATCAGGCGATTGCGCACGGCGGTGGCCGCATTGAAGCATCCGGTGTGCGGGACATGCTCGGTGCAGTCGATCGCCACGACCTCGATCGCATCCTCGATGCCCTGGAAGCCGCCGACGGGCGCGCGCTGGTGGCGATTGCCGACGACATGCTCACCGGCAATGCGCCGTTTGATCGCACCCTGCTCGATTTCGCCGCGCTGCTGCAAAGCCTGGCCCTGGCTCAGGTCGGTGCATTGCCCGAAGAAGACGACCCGGGCGGGGCACTGGCCGAACGTGCCGCCCGGATCGCGCCTGAGGACCTTCAGGCCTGGTATCAGATTGCCATTTACGGCAGCCGCGATCTGCCGCTGGCCCCCGAGCCGCATGCCGGTTTCACCATGACCCTGCTCAGGCTGCTGGCCTTCAGGGCCGATGCGGGTACGGCTGCAGGCGCGTCGTCCGCGCCGCCCCGGCCGCCGGCGACCCCACCCAGCTCGCCGCCCAGGCCCACGCCGGCCCCTGCCGCACGCGCTCAGGTGCCGGTTCGCACCGCCCCGATGGCTCGGCCAGCGGAGCCGGTGGCGTCACAACCCCCTGCGCCCCAGCCGCCCACCGCACCGCCGCCCACCGCACCGCCGCCCACCGCATCGCAGTCCACCGCACAGCCGCCGGAATCATTCGACGGCAACTGGCCTGCGCTGGCGGCCTCGGTCAATGCCCGGCTGGGTCGAGCTGGCCTGGTCGGCCAGTTCATGACGCAAAGCGAACTGCTCGGCTGGGACCCTGACAGCTTCATGGTACGGGTTCCGGTCAAGCCGCTGGCTGAGCCGGGGCTGGTGACCAAGGTGCGCGATGTCCTGACCAGCCATCTGGGCCGCCCGGTGGCGATCAAGGTCGAAGTCGGCGCGGTGCGCGGCACGACTGCCGCCGCCGTGCGCACCCGGGAACAGGAGCAGGTTCAGGCGCAGGCCCGTGCCCGAATCGAAGGCGATGATTTCGTGCAGACACTGATCACTGGATTCGACGGTACGATCGTGCCCGACTCGATCCAGCCGATCGCACCCACCGGAGAAACACCATGATGAAGAACCAGCTTGCCGGACTGATGAAGCAGGCCCAGCAAATGCAGGACAACCTCAAGAAGGCGCAGGATCAGCTTGCCGGCGTCGAAGTCGAAGGGCAGTCGGGCGCCGGCCTGGTCAAGGTCGTCATCACCTGCCGCAATGATGTCAAGCGCATCACCATCGATCCAAGCCTGCTCGCAGACGACAAAGACATGCTCGAGGATCTGGTTGCTGCCGCAGTCAACGATGCCTTGCGCCGCGCCGAACAGACGTCTTCCGAGCGGATGGCCTCAGTCACCTCCGGCCTGCCCCTGCCGCCCGGCTTCAAGATGCCCTTCTGATTGCGCGACCCATGGGCGCGCCCGCCGCACTCGATGCCCTGGTGGCCGCACTCAAGCGCCTGCCGGGGGTCGGTCCGCGCACGGCGCAACGCTATGCCTATCACCTGCTGCAGCACGACCGCGACGCGGCCGAGTCGATTGCTTCAGCCCTGATTGACGCGACCGCCCGCGTGCTGCACTGCACGCGCTGCAACACCTTCACCGAGACCGAGCTGTGCGAGACCTGCGCCTCGCCCCGCCGCGATCCGGCCTTGCTGTGCGTGGTCGAGACCCCGGCTGATCAGCTGACCGTGGAACAGACCCTGAGCTTCGAGGGCCTGTATTTCGTGCTGATGGGCCGGCTGTCGCCACTGGATGGCATCGGGCCCGGCGAGATTCATTTCGATCGCCTGCTTGAACGCGCCACCGATGGCCTGGTCAGTGAAGTGGTGCTCGCAACAAATTTCACGCAGGAAGGCGAGGCCACCGCTCACTACATCGGCGAGATGCTGCGGGCCCGCGGCCTGCGGGTGTCACGGCTGGCTCGCGGTGTGCCGGTCGGTGGCGAACTCGAATACGTCGATGCCGCCACCGTGGCACAAGCAATGCGCGACCGTCGTCGCGTCGACTGACCCAAGCTCAAGGACTCTCATGAAACTGACCCTGGCGTACTGGATTCTGTTTGCAGCCTTTTTTCTGCCGGTGATCTGTGCCGGCATCGCCAAGGCCGGGCGGCGCGATTACAACAACGCCACGCCGCGCGACTGGGAAGGCCGGCTCGAGGGCTTCCGGGCCCGTGCAGTGGCGGCGATGAACAACACCTACGAGGCGCTGCCCTTCTTCGCGGCTGCGGTCATCATCGCCCACCAGCTGGCCGCACCGCAGGCCCGCCTGGATCTGCTGGCGTCGATCTGGCTTGCGCTGCGTCTGCTCTACGTCGGCGCCTATGTCGGCAACCTCGCGGCAGTGCGATCACTGATCTGGATGGCCTCGGTTGCCGTCATCATCTGGATTTTCCTGCTGGCCTGATTCGGAAGCCCTCGATGGAACTCTCCCACGCACTTGGATTGCTCGCCTTCATGCTGATCGGGTTCGGCGGCGGTTGGCTGTTGCGTGCATTCAGGCGCCCGCCGCCACCGCCCGCCCCGCGCGAAGTCATGATCCGGGGTTCGATCGACGAGCTGCGCGCGATCGGCGAGCTGTCGGTCTTCAAGGCGGTCAGCAAGGACCTGATCACCCACAGCGACCACACCTTCGGAGAGTTCGGTCGCAAGTACCTGTCCTGGGCGTTCACCCGCAAGAAGCTCGCGATGGTCTTCGAGTTCGAGATGGATTTTCGCTACGACCTGCGCAGCGAACTGTTTCGCGTCGAAGCGGTTCAGCCGCTCACCGATGTGGGCGAGCGGGCCGGCAACGCCCAGCCGGTGCCGACCGCCGTGGTTCACATGCCGCCCTGTCGGGTCGATGTCTCGGTCAAGGACCTCGCCTTCTACGATGAGCAGCGCGCCAGGCTGCTGCCCTGGCTGCTGCCCGACCTGGTCCAGGGCTTCTTCGATGGTCGGTTCTCCGAAGAAGACAAGAACAACCTGATCGCCGCAGCCCGGGCGCATGCCATGGCCCAGGCCCAGGGCCTGGCCGAGCGCTACCGCGCCCAGGTCGAGCAGTCCGCGTATTCCACCCTGCACATGCTGGTGCGCCCGCTGGGATATCCCGATGTCCAGGTCCGATTCGCCTCCAGTCAGGAGCTCTCGACCGACCTTTCCACCCAGTTGCTCGAGCCGGCTTCCGGCCTGATCCCGACGCCCGGCAGCCCGATCCCCAATGACCCTGCAGCGCTTGCAGCGCAGTCGGGTGCACCGGCCGACCCGATCCGACCCTGGACGCAGCCGCCGCACTGATCGCGGCTGTGTTAAAATTCAAAGGTTTACCCGCCTTTGCTGCGCTGCATGAAAACGGGTGCGTGGGTTTCGTCCGCGCCCGGCGCAGTCAGCCGTCGTCATACCCTCTCGTCGCCGCGTCCTGCAGCGGCGGGCTGAGTGCGGCCACGGCCTGACGGCGGACCGCCCGACCCAGGAGTCCTGCTTGCTGCCCTTACTTCCACCCGCCATCCTCGTTCTCGCCGATGGCACGGTCTTTCGCGGCCATTCAATTGGCGCGCCCGGTCAAACCATCGGTGAAGTGGTGTTCAACACCGCCATCACCGGTTACCAGGAAATTCTCACCGACCCAAGCTACTGTCGCCAGATCGTCACGCTGACCTACCCGCACATCGGCAACTATGGCGTGAACCCCGAAGATGAAGAGGCATCGCGCATTCACGCTGCGGGTCTGATCATCAAGGACCTCCCGCTTCGCGCCTCGAACTTCCGCAGCACCGGCACGCTGTCGGATTACCTCACTGACAGCGGGGTGCAGGGCATCGCCGGCATCGACACCCGCCGCCTGACCCGCATCCTGCGCGAAACAGGCGCGCAGTCGGGTTGCCTGCTGGCCGGATCGCAGTATGGGCAGCCGCTCGACGAAGCCGCCGCCCTGATGGCTGCTCGCGGTTTTGCCGGTCTGGCCGGCATGGACCTGGCCAAGGTGGTGAGTGTGGACACGCCCTACACCTGGCATGAAGGCACCTGGCATCTGGTGGGTGGTCATGCCCAGAATGCTGCGGCCGCGGCGCCGAGGCGCTATCGGGTGGTGGCCTTTGATTTCGGCGTCAAGCGCAACATCCTGCGCATGCTGGCCGATCGGGGCTGCGAACTCACCGTGGTGCCGGCGCAAACATCAGCCGCCGAGGTCAAGGCGATGAAGCCCGATGGGGTGTTCCTGTC
>CAIXXI010000094.1 GCA_903923345.1 uncultured Burkholderiales bacterium
ACGCCCATTGCAATCACTGACGCGGCAACCGTGCCGGTGATGGCGCCGAGAATGGCACCCACGATGATCACCGCATAGGCCAGCCCGCCCGGAACACCGCCGAACAGCTGCCCGGTGCCTTCGAGAAGGTCCTCGGCCAGCCCGCAGCGCTCCAGGATCGCCCCCATGAAGGTGAAGAAAGGGATGGCCAGGAGCAGGTCGTTGGAGAGAATGCCAAATACCCGCAGCGGCAGATTCGACATGAACTGCGGCGGGAAGAAACCGAGTTCGATCGAAACAAATCCGGCAAAAAGGCCCAGGGCAGCGAGCGAAAACGCGACCGGAAATCCGATCAGCATGACGAATACCAGCCCCGCGAACATCAGCGGCGCCATCATGTCCATCGTGATCATTGCAGCGGCCTTTCGTATTGCAGGTCCATCGAGTACTCGCCGCGCAGGAACGCGATGCGCTTGATGATTTCAGCAATGCCCTGTAGCGCCAGCAGTGCAAATCCGATAGGGATCACCATCTTGATCGGCCAGCGGACCAGGCCGCCTGCATTGCTGGACATCTCGTTTTCACTGAATGAGGTGACAAACCAGGGCCAGGCCATCCATGCGATCAGGAGCGCCGCCGGCATCAGAAAGAAGATCAGACCGAAGAGGTCGACGCTGGCCTGTTGGCGTGAGCTCAGTCTGGAGTAGATGACGTCCACCCGAACATGCTCATTAACTTTGAGTACGAAGGGCGCGCCCAGCAACACGGTGGCGCCGAACAGATACCACTGCAACTCGAGCCAGGCGTTCGAGCTCATGCTCACCAGGTAACGGATGGTCGCGTTCCCGGCTGAAACCATGCACGAGATGAACATCGCCCAGACGGCAATTCGACCCACGCGCTCGTTGATCCAGTCAACTGTGTGGGCGAAGGACAGGAGTCCTTTCATGGCGTTTCCTTGAACGAGGCACCCTTGCGATCCGGGCAGCCTTCTGATGACATGACCGATAAAGTATAGCCGTCATCGGTCGGTCATCAGTCAGATGTTTGCGCCTCGTCAGCGCTTTCGCGCGGGCGGCAGATCGGTGCAGACGCCTTCGTAGAGCTCCGCAGCCATGCCGATCGACTCGCCAAGGGTGGGATGAGGATGGATGGTGCGACCGATATCGGTTGCATCCGCGCCCATTTCGATGGCCAGGGCGAGTTCTCCGATCATGTCGCCGGCATGGGTGCCGACGATCGCACCGCCGACCACGCGGTGGGTGGTCTCGTCGATGAGGATCCGGGTGAAGCCTTCGTCGCGGCCATTGGCAATCGCCCGACCGGACGCCACCCAGGGGAACGTCGCCTTGCCGATCTTCAGGCCCTGGCGGGCAGCCTCTTCTTCTGTCACCCCGACCCAGGCAATCTCGGGATCGGTATAGGCCACAGACGGAATCACGCGTGCATCGAAGTAGGACTTTTCGCCAGCGGCGGCTTCTGCCGCCACATGCCCCTCATGCACGGCCTTGTGAGCCAGCATGGGCTGACCGACCAGGTCACCGATTGCGAAAATGTGCGGGACATTGGTGCGCATCTGGGCATCGACTGCAATGAAGCCGCGCTCACTGACGACCACGCCGGCCTGCTCTGCGCCAATCGCCAGACCATTGGGTTTGCGCCCGACCGCAGACAGGACCAGGTCATAACATTGGGGCTCTGGCGGGGCCTGTTCGCCTTCGAAGCTCACCAGAATCCCCTGCGGCGTGGGTTCTGCCTTGACCGTGCGTGTCTTGAGCATGATGCGATCGAAGCGATGGGCATTGTGCTTTTGCCAGACTTTGACCAGATCGCGGTCTGCACCCGGCATCAGGCCATCTTGCATCTCGACCACATCCAGGCGAGCGCCCAGCGTCGAATACACCGTCCCCATTTCCAGACCGATGATGCCACCGCCGATCACGAGCATTCGCTTGGGGATCGACTTCAGCTCGAGCGCGCCGGTGGAATCGACGATGCGCTCGTCGGCCGGCAGGAACGGCAGATGCACCGGCTGGCTGCCCGCTGCGATGATGGCCTGCTCGAAACGGATCACCTGACGCTCACCGGTGCGCGCCTGCCCCTCGCCGGTGGTCAATTCAATCGCGAGATGATGGGCATCCAGAAACTGACCGACACCTCTGAGAACGCGCACCTTGCGGGCCTTGGCCATCGCAGCAAGGCCGGTTGTCAGTTTGCCGATGACCTTGTCTTTCCAGCCGCGAAGCGCCGGAAGGTCAATGGAGGGCTCACCGAAGCGGATACCATGGGCTGCCATGGAACGGGTTTCATCGATGACTGCGGCGGTGTGAAGCAGCGCCTTCGACGGGATACAGCCCACATTCAGGCAGACCCCGCCCAAGGTGGCGTATCGCTCCACGATGATCGTGTCCAGCCCCAGATCAGCCGCCCGGAAGGCCGCTGAATAGCCGCCCGGGCCGGCTCCGAGCACCAGCATCCGGCAGGTGTGATCGACCGCGCCGGTGTAGCCCTGAGCGGCTGCTGCGGGTGTGGTCGCCGTAGGGGCTTGAGCGACGGCAGGCGTCGCCTGAACCGGCTTCTGAGGTGCGCCTGACAGGAGCGTGTCGACAGGCGACACCTCAGACGACACCTCAGGCGCCTCGATCAGCGCAAGCACGGAACCCTGATTCACCGTGTCACCCAGCTTGACCCGCAGCTCCAGCACCTTCCCGGCACCGCTTGACGGAATTTCCATGGAGGCCTTGTCGGATTCCACGGTGATCAGGCTTTGATCCGCGCGCACGGTGTCGCCGGGCTTGATCAACAATTCGATCACTTCGACATCCTTGAAATCACCGATGTCGGGCACTTTCAGTTCGATCGTCGCCATGTGTGTGTCCTGGAGTCAGTCGATGCGAAGGGTCGGAGGGTGGGCCATCAGTCAGGCGGCTGCGATTTCGATGTCGTAGATCCGGTGTGGGCCACAGGAACTCTTGTCGAATTCCCCGCCCGCATCCACGCCAACCCGGGCGACCTGCCCTGCTGTGCGCGAGCCCTTGTAACTGGCATACATGGCGCCGAGGGCGAAATTCCGACCGGAACCGATCGCCCAGAAGCGCTCGAAGCTGAAGACTTCACGATACGAATACACGCCGTAAATGCCACTGGGATTGGCAATCAGTGCCGTGATCTGGGAGCTCTCGTATGGGTCGTCATCTTCTTCCTTGGTGTTCAGGAAGTACTGTTCCTTGAGCACCTGATGCGCTTTCAGAAAGGTCTCGAAAATTTCATGGCGGGAATGCAGACGCGGTGATTCGAACTCTCCGAGCACCCGCCGAAGCACCTCGAAATGGGCTGTGCTGCCGGCCAGGCCGATATAGGAGTCCCCGACCCGGATGATCTTGTCGTTCGACTCGTATGCACCCGGCAATCGGGTTTCGCCAAAAGTGACCAGGGAATCCGCACCGATAGCGATGCGGCCATTCTTTCTGACAACGACGATGGTGGTCACTGAGGGGATCCGTTCAGACTGTGAAAAACGATTCAAGCAAGGCGCGACCGGTCAGCGCACAGACCAGTCAGCGGGAAATCAATCACTCACAGCATGACCCGTCGGTAGTCGCCGAGCAGTTGCACCAGATGAGCATTGAATCGGGCGGCCGCAGCACCATCGATCACACGATGGTCGTAGGACAGCGACAGCGGCAGCATGAGGCGGGGCACGAACGCAGCGCCGTTCCAGGAAGGCCGCATCGCGGTCCGACTGACGCCCAGGATGGCGACCTCCGGCGCATTGACGATCGGTGTGAATCCGGTGCCACCGATGCCGCCCAGACTGGAGATCGAGAAGGTGCCACCCTGCATCTGAGCAGGCGACAACTTTCCATCGCGGGCCAGTCGCGCCAGTTCAGCACTTTCAGTGGCTATTTCGGACAAGCCCTTTCGGTCGGCGTCACGAATCACCGGAACCATCAGGCCATTGGGTGTGTCGGCCGCAAAACCGATGTGCCAGTACTGCTTGAGCACCAGCGAGTCGCCTTCCAGCGAGGCATTGAATTCAGGAAATCGCTGCAGCGCGTTGACGCAGGCCTTGATGATGAAGGCGAGCATGGTCAGCTTGACGCCCGCCTTGGCACGCTCCTCGTTCAGCGCCACCCTGAACGCTTCGAGATCCGTAACATCCGCCTCATCGTGATTGGTGACGTGAGGAATCATCACCCAGTTGCGATGCAGGTTGGCCGCAGAGATACGGCGAATCCGCGGCAGTGGCTTGAGTTCGATCGGACCAAATTTGGCGAAGTCGACCTTGGGCCAGGGCAGCAGGCCGAGACCGGCGCCGGCGTCACCGGCCGCAGCGGACGGGCCTGCTACAGAGCCAGCCGCACCGGTGACCAGATCCTTGACGTATCCGCGGACGTCTTCCTGCGTGATCCGAAGCTTTGGACCCGTGCCACGAACCCTGGACAGATCGACGCCGAGTTCGCGGGCGAATTTTCGCACCGACGGTGAGGCGTGCGCCTTGACGACATGCTGATCGCCATCACCCGGCTCCATCGGAACCGGGGCGACCCGGCTGGTCGCCGCATTCGCCTCAAGGCTCTGTACAGGCGCTGCGGGTGATGCGATGGCTGCAGGAGGACTGGTCGGGACGGGCGCCTGCGGCTGCACGGCAGGCGCCGATGCGGTCTCACCCACCGAGCCGGTCGCAGTCGCATCGATTGGCTCGATGACCGCCATCAGGCTGCCCTGATTCACCTTGTCACCGACTTTCACCTTCAGCTCGACGAGGCGTCCGGCTGTGCTGGATGGAATTTCCATCGAAGCTTTGTCGGACTCCACGGTGAGCAGGCTTTGCTCGGGCTTGATCAGATCACCGGGCCTGACCAGCAATTCGATCACCTCGACATCCTTGAAATCTCCGATGTCGGGCACTTTCAGTTCGATCGTCGCCATGTGTTCGCCCCTGCTCTCAGGCGTAATGCGGGTTGGACTTGTCGGGATCGACGCCGTACTTCGCAATGGCATCGGACAGGCTGCGCGGTTTGATCTTCTTGGCTGCAACCAGAGACTTCAGTGCGCTGAGCACGATGAAGTGACGATCCACCTCGAAGTGCGATCGCAGCTTGTAGCGAAAATCCGAGCGCCCGAAGCCATCGGTTCCCAGGACGCTGAAACTGCGGCCCGCCGGAATGTAGGCCCTGATCTGATCCGCAAACAGCTTCATGTAGTCGGTCGAGGCGACGATTGGCCCTTCGTGCGCCGACAACTGCGAGGTGACATACGGCACCCGTGGTTTTTCGCCTGGATGCAGCAGGTTCCAGCGATCGCAGTCGAGCCCGTCGCGGCGCAGCTCCGTGAAGCTGGTGACCGACCAGACGTCGGCGGCCACGCCCCAGTCTTGTTCGAGCAACTGGGCCGCAGCCAGTGATTCACGCAGGATCGAGCCCGATCCCATCAGCTGCACGCGAGTGGTGTTCCCTGCCTCTCCCTCGCGAAGCAGGTACAGGCCGCGAACGATCCCGTCCTCGTCACCAGGTTTGAGGCCGGGGTGCGCGTAGTTTTCGTTGAGCAAGGTGATGTAGTAGTAGACATTTTCCTGCTCGCCCACCATGCGGCGCAGGCCATCCTGAATGATCACCGCGAGTTCATGGCTGAAGGTCGGGTCATAGGACACGCAGTTCGGGATGGTCGCAGACAGAATGTGGCTGTGGCCATCTTCGTGCTGCAGTCCCTCGCCGTTGAGCGTGGTCCGGCCCGATGTGCCGCCCAGCAGAAAACCGCGCGCCTGCATGTCGCCGGCCGCCCAGGCCAGGTCGCCCACACGCTGGAACCCGAACATCGAGTAATAGATGAAGAAGGGAATCATGATGCGGTTGTTCGTCGCGTACGACGTGGCCGCTGCGATCCAGGAGCAGAATGCACCCGCCTCGTTGATGCCCTCTTCCAGGATCTGCCCGGATTTGTCCTCGCGGTAGTACATGACCTGGTCCTTGTCGACCGGGGTGTACTTCTGGCCTTCGGGTGCATAGATGCCCAGTTGCCGGAACATGCCCTCCATGCCGAAGGTCCGCGCCTCGTCGGGAACGATCGGCACCACCCGCTGACCGATCGAGGCGTCCCGCGTCAATGCGGTCAGCACCCGAACAAAGGCTTGTGTCGTGGAGATCTCCCGGCCTTCGGCGGTCGGCTCCAGAACCGCCTTGAATGCCTCCAGCCCCGGGACCTGCAGCCCTTCATCGGCGCGCCGCCTGCGCTGTGGCAGGTATCCGCCGAGTTCGCGCCGACGCTCACGCATGTAGCGCATCTCGGGCGAGTCTTCGGCTGGCCGGTAGAACGGCAAATCGTCGAGCTTGTCGTCGGGGATGGGAATGTTGAAGCGGTCGCGGAATTCGCGGATCGCCTGTGCGTCGAGCTTCTTGAGTTGGTGGGTCGGATTTTTCGCCTCGCCCACGCGGCCCATGCCGTAGCCCTTGACCGTCTTGGCCAGCACCACAGTCGGCTGCCCCTGATGGTTCATGGCGGCATGGAAGGCTGCGTAGACCTTGTGCGGATCATGGCCGCCGCGATTGAGGCGCCAGATGTCCTCATCGGTCATCCGGGACACCATTTCGAGCAACTTGGGATGCTTGCCGAAAAAGTGCTGGCGCACGAATGCGCCGTCATTGGCCTTGTAGGCCTGATATTCGCCGTCGACGGTCTCTTCCATCACGCGCTGCAGGATGCCGTCCTTGTCGCGCGCCAGCAGCGGATCCCAGTACGAGCCCCAGATCAGCTTGATCACATTCCAGCCCGAGCCGCGGAATTCGCCTTCGAGTTCCTGAATGATCTTGCCGTTACCGCGCACTGGACCATCGAGGCGCTGCAGGTTGCAATTCACCACGAAGATCAGGTTGTCGAGCTTTTCGCGTGCAGCCAGACTGATGGCGCCCAGCGATTCCGGCTCATCCATTTCACCGTCACCACAAAACACCCAGACTTTCCGATTGGCTGTGTCGGCCAGGCCGCGGGCATGCAGATACTTGAGGAAACGCGCCTGGTAGATCGCCATGATCGGGC
>CAIXXI010000095.1 GCA_903923345.1 uncultured Burkholderiales bacterium
CGGAACTCGACCGGCGTCTCATCGATGCCGACTTGCCGCCCGCGCCGACCCAGCGCTTTCGCCCGAATGTGGTGATCGAGGGGCTGGACCCCTTCGAGGAAGACCTCATCGACACGCTGACCATCGGAGCGCCCGATTCAAACCCGGTTGTCCTGCAACTGGTCAAACCCTGCACCCGGTGCACGATCACCGAGGTCGACCCGGCAACCGGCCAACACGGCGCCGGTCTGCTTCAAGTGCTGTCGCTGTTCCGCGGCGACCCGAAATTGGGCGGCGCTGTGACCTTCGGTCAGAACGCGATCATCAGTGAAGGATTGGGTGGGATGCTGAAGGTGGGAGACCCGATCGAGGTCGCCCACCGGTTCTGACTGGAACGGATCAGGCGCGCAGCTGTTTCAGGAAGCTGGCGATCACCTCGAGCTGGGCCGGATCCTGGCTGCTGGCGCGTGCCTCGGTGAGGTGGTCCGCCAGCGCGTCGCGGCCGATCGGAACCCATTGAAGGTCTTTCAGGCCGAGTGACGGAGCGTGTTTCAGCGGCAGTCCGCTGTCCTGCAATAGCCTGAGTTCGTTCGGAGCCAGCTCGACGGTGGCGGCGTGAATAATCATGAAATCCCTGCTCTCGTTATTCTGTGTCGAATCAATCCCGCCTTTATGCGCTGCGAATGCAGACAGGGCAATGACAAGGGATGTGATCGGTAGCACGCTCCGACACACGGACGAGCAGAAGGGGTCGGGCGGTCAAGCCGCAAGGAACCTGCGGCAAAGGTCGAGCGACCGAGGGCTTGCGGCCGTCAGCCCGCCTTCGCGGCACGCTTGAGCACGGTGGCCAGATAGCGCCCGGTGTGACTGCCTCGCACCTTCGCCACCGCCTCGGGGGTGCCCGAGGCCACCACCGTGCCACCGCCATCTCCGCCTTCCGGACCCATGTCGATGATCCAATCGGCGGTTTTGATGACATCGAGGTTGTGCTCGATGACGATCACGGTATTGCCGTGATCCCGCAGTGTGTGGATCACATCGAGCAGGAGGGCAATATCCTGGAAGTGCAGGCCGGTGGTGGGTTCGTCCAGGATGTACAGGGTTCGGCCGGTGTCGCGCTTGGACAGTTCCTGCGACAGCTTCACGCGCTGGGCCTCCCCGCCCGACAGCGTCGTGGCGGCTTGACCGAGCCGCACATAGCCCAGACCCACATCGAGCAGGGTCTGCAATTTGCGGGCGATCGCGGGCACCTGCGCAAAGAAGGCATGGGCGGATTCGACGGTCAGTTCGAGCACCTCGGCGATATTGCGCTGCTTGTACTGAACCTCCAGCGTTTCGCGGTTGTAGCGCCGGCCATGGCAGACGTCACATGGCACGTACAGGTCGGGCAGGAAATGCATCTCGACCTTGATCACCCCGTCGCCTTCGCAGGACTCGCAGCGCCCGCCCTTCACGTTGAACGAGAATCGCCCAGGGCCATAGCCTCGTTCGCGGGCGGTCGGGGTTTCGGCAAAGAGCTCCCGAATCGGCGTGAACAGTCCGGTGTAGGTGGCCGGATTGCTGCGCGGCGTGCGCCCGATCGGGCTCTGGTCGACGCTGATGGCCTTGTCGAAATGCTCCAGCCCTTCAATGACATCATGCGCCGCAGGCTGTGCTTGCGAGCCGTACAGATGGCGGGCCAGAGCCGGGTGCAGCGTGTCGTTGATCAGGCTCGATTTGCCGGATCCCGAGACACCGGTCACGCAGACCAGCAGCCCCACCGGAATCGAGACATCCACCCCGCGCAGGTTATTGCCGCGGGCACCCCGGATCACGATCTGTCGCTCACCTGGCGCCACGCGTCTGGGCGGCACTTCGATGCGCAGTGCGCCTGACAGATAGCGGCCGGTCAGCGATGCCGGATTGGCTTCGATCTGCGCGGGCGTACCCTGCGCGACCACGTCGCCGCCATGCACACCGGCCCCCGGCCCCATGTCGACCACATGGTCTGCAGCGCGAATCGCATCTTCATCGTGCTCGACCACCAGCACCGAATTGCCCAGGTCGCGCAAGCGGTGCAGCGTGGCGATCAACCGGTCGTTGTCGCGCTGATGCAGCCCGATCGAGGGCTCATCGAGCACATACATCACGCCCGTCAATCCGGAGCCGATCTGCGAGGCAAGCCGGATGCGTTGCGCTTCACCGCCCGACAGCGTCTGCGCTGAACGGTCCAGCGACAAATAAGACAGCCCCACGTCGACCAGAAACTGCAGCCGATTGGAAATCTCGCGCACGATGCGCTCGCCGATGGTCGCCTTGGCGCCGGGCAGTTCAAGCGCATTGAACCAGTCGCGGGCCTGGCCCAGCGTCCAAC
>CAIXXI010000096.1 GCA_903923345.1 uncultured Burkholderiales bacterium
CCGATCAAGCCCAGTACGATGCTTGCGTTTGACCCTGGATCGCCTCCGATGGCAAGCGTTTGTCTCATTGCCTCCAATGGCGTGGATTGGCGATGAGAGCGCTATCGCTTCCGTGACCAAGTGGCGATGTGTCAGCCTGGAAAGTGAACCTCTCTGATAGCCGATCGCATCGTCGTCTTTTTCCAAGCAGGAAGCCCGCTGCCCTCTCGACAATTGCCGCTTAACGTCGCGCTTGACGCGAGGCATTTCAGTAGCTACATTAAAACGTGAAGATCGAGTTCGATTCGGAGAAAGACGCCAGCAACCTTGCGAAGCACGGTGTGTCGCTGGCACTAGCGGCCGAACTCGATTGGGAGGCCGCGCTGGTCTGGGTCGACGATAGGTTCGAGTACGGAGAGTCCAGGCTCATCGCGCTCGCCCCACGCACCGGAATCCTCTACTACGTGGCGTTTGTGGATCGAGGGCGCACCCGTAGAGTCATCAGCCTGCGTCGCGCCAA
The DNA here is from genome assembly GCA_903923345.1 of uncultured Burkholderiales bacterium. Taxonomy (GTDB): domain Bacteria; phylum Pseudomonadota; class Gammaproteobacteria; order Burkholderiales; family Burkholderiaceae_E; genus UBA4615. Next base: position 500 of record CAIXXI010000096.1, read on the forward strand.
CCGACGCGAGGTAAAACATTATGTCAAAGCCAGCTAAACGAGCCGTTGTCTTGCCGACGGTCGCAGAAGATAAGGTCATCACGGCGGCCGCCAAGGCCGATCCGGATGCTCAGCCTTTGACCTCCAAACAACTCACGACTATGTTGCCCATTCGCGCTCTGCGCGGCCGACCTGCTTCGGAAAACAAGAAGCAACTAGTCTCCATACGCTACAGCCCAGAGGTTCTCGCGTACTTCAAGTCAACTGGCGATGGTTGGCAGTCGCGGATGGACGGTGTGCTCAAGGAGTACATCACCAAGCATTCACGCCGGACAGCGAGTAGGACGTAACCGCTCCTTCGAGTGGACTTGCAGCGACATGCCACCCTGGCCGAAGCGGACCGCTCAACCCCAGCGTTGAACGGCAACTTTCGGCCGGGCGACTTGCTCGAGCCCAGTTTCCGTTTTTGGGTCGCGGACCGGTGTTTGCGACCGGATATCGACACACCGTTGGCCGACCGGTATCCGCTTTAGCCGTAAGCCTGTTGCGATCCCTCGACCCGGCAAACCGTGTCAATCAGGAATCCAGTGCAACGCATGACCTGCCCGGCACTTTTGGCACCAACAATTATTTGAGAGCGGCCCCTTAGTTAGTGGATGTTTGTCATCATTCCCAATGATTCGTATTCTCGGGAATGCATCTTCGCTCCAGCACTGAATCGTCACCGCGTTCGACCGGCAGGTTCATTGATGCCTGTGTAACGGCGCCCGAACACGCCTGCCCCCGCGAACCGCCCTGCCGCGCCGGCGACGTCTTCGATCCGCAGCACCTCGTTCCACTTGGCCATGCGCTCGCTGCGCGCAAAAGAGCCCACCTTTAGCTGGCCCACCTGCCAGCCGATGGCCAGGTCGACGATCGTGGTGTCTTCGGTCTCGCCCGAGCGCGCCGATACGATCGCGGCATAGCCGGATTCCCGGGCGGCTTGCCAGCACGCCAGCGTTTCGCTCAGGGTGCCGCGCTGGTTGGGTTTGAGCAGCACAGTGTTGGCAGCGCCCGCGGCCGCGGCCTGGCGCAACAGCGCGGCATCCGACACCAGGAAGTCGTCGCCCACGACCTGCATTCGATCGCCCACTGCAGCAGTGAAGCGCGCGAAAGCGGCAGGGTCGTCCTCGGCCAGCGGGTCTTCGATGCTGGCAATCGGAAACCGCTCACACCAGCGCAGCAGCAGCTCGATCAGGCCGTCGCTGTCGAGCTCACGTCGCTCCAACCCCAGTGTGTAGCGTCCACCGTGACCGAAGTCGCTGGCGGCGATATCGAGTGCGATGGCGACCTGTTCGCCCGGCACATACCCGGCACGTTCGATCGATTCGACCAAGGTGTCCAGTGCCTGCTCGTTGGTGTCGAAGGCCGGCCACCAGCCCCCTTCGTCGGCCACGCCGGCGAGGTTGCCGCGCTGGCGCATCAACAGTCCGGCATGGCGGTAGACCTCGGCCGTCCACTCCAGGGCCTGCGCAAAACTGCTCGCGCTCGGGCACACAATCATGAAGTCCTGGATATCAACACGCCGGCCGGCGTGTGCGCCCCCACCAAAGATCTGGATCTGCGGTATCGGCAGCAACAGATCACCGTCACCACGCAGGTACCGGTACAGCAGCACGCCGTGCGCGGCAGCAGCGGCGTGTGCCGCCGCCATCGACACGGCCAGCGTGGCGTTGGCGCCCAGGCGCGTCTTGTTCGGCGTGCCGTCCAGTGCGATCAGCACCTCGTCCAAG
>CAIXXI010000097.1 GCA_903923345.1 uncultured Burkholderiales bacterium
GCGAAGTCGGCGTCCATGATCCGGCTCTTGGCTGCAGTCTGGTTCTCGGCAGCGACCTGCAGGTTTGCAATCACCGACTCGAAGCGGTTTTGCATGGCACCGAAGGTGGCGCGGGCCGAGTTGACCTGGTCCAGAGCATTGTCGATCGCGGTCATGGCCGAGGTGGCTGCCGAAGCCGTGCTGATACCGGTGGTCGTGGAGACTGCGGTGGCCAGGCTGCCGCTGGTGCTGGTCATGTCGGACAGGTTGATCGCAATCTGGTCAGTCACGCTGGAGGTGCCGGCACCGATCTGGAACGACAGGGTGGCAGCCGAATTCAGCAGCGTCGTGCCGTTGAACGCAGTCGCACCCAGGGTCCGGGTGATTTCCTTGGCGAGTTGCGAGTATTCGGAATCGAGGCTTGAACGATCGCTCGAGCTGTTCGTGGCGTTGGCCGACTGAACTGCGAGTTCACGCATCCGCTGCAGCATGTCAGTGACCTTGCCCAGCGCGCCTTCTCCGGTCTGTGCCAGTGAGATGCCGTCGTTGGCATTGCGGATTGCAACGTTCATGCCGCGAACTTGAGCATCCATCCGGTTGGCAATGGCCAGGCCGGCGGCATCGTCTTTTGCCGAATTGACCCGCAGGCCACTGGACAGACGCTGAATCGAGGTGGCCAGGGAGCCCTGTGAGGCCGAGGCATTGCGCTGAGCGTTGAGCGCCAGAACGTTGGTGTTGATGACTTGCATGGTGATTCTCCTGTGATCGGACGGTAGGGTTTGCCGTGCCGGTCTCACCGGTTAGGCGGCGGGATCGCTCCCGTTGAATCCTTTATCGGGTGGCCTTTCGTCGGACTTGAGCGGAACAATTTTTTTCGTCTGACCGCTCAAGTCCTGGAACGAACCACTCAGACCGGTTTTGTAGGGGATTGCTGACGTGCTGTCGGTTCGCACCGGACGAGTCGTACAGCCAAGCCCCGATATTCCCTGCATTAGTCAAGATCAAGAATCAATCCCGTCACAACTTAGATACAAAAGGATGTCGCCATGGATAGCCAAGCCGAAAGCCGCTGGATGCCCGAGATTCGTGAGATCAATCTGTCCTATCTCATGCTCGCGCAAAGCATGGTTCGATCGGACAAGGCTCACGCCATGTTTTCGCTGGGTATCTCGGAATCGATTGCCGACATCCTCACTGAACTCAGCGCGGCGCAATTGCTCAAGATTGCCTCGGGCAACATGATGATGTGCCGCTTTCGCTTCGACGACGAAATGGTCTGGTCACTGCTGGCCGATCACGGCCGCCGCAGCCAGGTCGGTCTGGATGCCAATGCGGCACGCCTTCAGGCCAGTATCGTGATGGCTGGCAATTTCGCAGAGGCGGTCTGAGATGGCCGCCCGCAGCCTGCTCGCCGAGAACCGTCAGATCCAGCGCGCGATCGAGCTGATTCAGCTCGGCGCCCGATTGCAGGTTCTGGAGTCTGAAACCGATCTGCCCTATGAGCGACTGCTGCGCCTGTACAAGGAAGTGGCCGGGCGTTCGCCATCAAAGGGGCAGTTGCCCTTCTCGACTGACTGGTTCATGACCTGGCAGCCGAACATTCACGC
>CAIXXI010000098.1 GCA_903923345.1 uncultured Burkholderiales bacterium
CATTCGTTGTCGCCCGCAAGCAGCACCAGTGGATGACTGCTTTTTTCCAGGATGCCCTTGCGCCGTGCATACAGAGCGTCCGAGCAGGGTTCCCGCGATGCCTTGATGTCGCCCACGTGAAGCACAAAGGACAGCGCATCCCGATCGGTGTCGGCGAGCATTTCAGTCAGCCGCGGTTCATCGCTGTCGGAGTAGGGTAGATCCCCGATCAGTGCAAAGGAAAAGCCTGTGCGCAGGGTTCGTGCGAAGGCCGCCAACGGCAGGCCGGACAAAGCCATACATGCGGCTGTTTGAAGCAGACTGCGGCGATTCATCATGGGTCAATTGGGTCTGGGTTGCTATCGGAGAGCAGGGCGTGCAAACGGTAGATCTCATCAAGCGCCTGCCTGGGGTTGAGTGCATCCGGATCGATTTCGGACAGGGCTTGCATCACCCGGTGAGCCAGCAAAGGCCTCGGATCGACGTGCACATTCGGCGCCATGAAATCGGCAGGTGACTCATCCGGATCAGCGCCTGCAAACAGATCGAGCTGGTCATCGCGGGCCCGCGCCCGGTCTTCGAGCTGATCGAGCAGCGCACCGGCTTTTTTCAGCACGGCCGCAGGCAGGCCGGCCAGCCGGGCAACCTGAAGGCCGTAGCTTCGGCTGGCCGGGCCGGGCCTGACTTCATGCAGAAAGACCACGCCGCCCTGGTGCTCGGCCGCGGCCAGATGCAGATTGATGGCGGCTGCGCTGGTCCTAGCCAGCTGGGTCAGCTCGAAGTAGTGCGTGGCAAACAGCACCATCGCACGGTTGTGCTGCAGCAGCCGCTCGGCAATCGAATGGGCCAGCGCCAGCCCATCGAAGGTCGAGGTGCCGCGCCCGATCTCATCCATCACCACCAGCGATTGCGGGCCTGCGGCATTGAGAATGGTGGCTGCTTCGGTCATTTCGACCATGAAGGTTGAGCGCCCTCCGGCGAGGTCATCGGATGCGCCGATACGGGTAAAGATCCGGTCGATCGGCCCGATTTCACAGGACTGCGCTGGCACGAAGCTGCCGCAATGGGCCAGCAGGGCAATCAGCGCAACCTGCCTCATGTAGGTCGATTTGCCGCCCATGTTCGGCCCGGTGATCAGCAGCATCCGGCGCTCGGGCGCGATCAGGCAGTCATTGGGCGTGAATCGCTCGATACCGACTTCGACCACCGGATGGCGTCCGGCTCTAATCTCGATGCCCGGGATGGGCCGCAGCCGGGGGCGCACCCAACTGCCATCGGCTGCAACGGTTGCGAAAGCGCACAGCACATCGAGCTCGGCAACCGCCTGGCCCAGGGGTTGCAGGGCCGCCAGATGAGGAAGCAGGGCGCCGAGCAATTGCTCGAACAGTTCCTTTTCCCGCGCAAGCGCCCGATCTCGGGCAGACAGCGCCTTGTCCTCGAAGGCCTTGAGATCGGGCGTGATGTAGCGCTCGGCATTCTTGAGGGTTTGTCTGCGGCGATAGTCGAGTGGCACCTTGTCGGCCTGGCCATTGGTGATCTCGATGAAGAAGCCATGCACGCTGTTGAAACCGACCTTCAGGTTGGCAATGCCGGTGCGCTCGCGTTCGGTGCGCTCGAAGGCAGCCAGAAACTGGTCACAGTGTTCATCGATGCCGCGTAATTCCTCGAGCAGGGCATCGTGACTCGATCGAATCACCCCGCCATCGCGGACCATGGCGGCAGGCTCATCGAGCAATGTCTCATCGAGCAGTGCGGCCAGCGCCGGGTCAACAGCCATCGCGTCCAGGTAGGGCTGCATGAGGGCTGTCGTGTCGACCTGTGTGGCTTCCAGTCGTTGCAGCAGCCGGCTGATCGGCCCCAATGTGGCCAGGGCATCGCGCAAGGATGCGAGTTCGCGTGGTCGCGCCGAGGCCAGGGCGATGCGGGTGGCAATGCGCTCGAAATCGACACAACGCGCCAGATCCGTTCGCAGTGCTTCACGTACGGGCAGAAGCAGTGAAACGATGTGCTGGCGCCTTGAGGCTTCGTGCAGGTCGCGCACCGGCGAAAGCAGCCATCGGCGCAAGAGCCGGCTGCCGCTTGCGGTCGTACAGCGATCCACGCGCGACAACAGGGTCGGTGCTGCCTCGCCTCGCAAGGTTTCGACAATTTCCAGATTTCGCCGCGCCACCGCATCCAGCACCACCCACCGTTCACTGTGGTGAACCCGCACCTGCTGCAGGTGCGTCGGCATTCGGCCCTGTGTACGGGCCACGTAGGCCAACAGCGCGCCGGCCGCACCCAGTGCCTGCGGCAGGCTTTCGGCATCGGAGCCGGCCATCGATGCCAGCCCGAGGGCTTCCGTGATGCGCAGTCGGGCGCGTTCGGCATCGAAATGCCAGGCAGGACTGGCGGTCACTGGAATGCCGCTCGCAGCAGACCTGATATCGGCCAAGGCACCGTCCATCGGCGAACGGACCGATGATGCCGCGTCGCTCGCGCTCCGAGGCAGCCGGCTGGGTGCGGCTGTGGTCGATTCGGGCACGAGCACTTCCGCAGGCCGCAAACGGTCGATTTCGGCTGCAAGCTGACTCAGCGGCATCTCGGCGAGCCAGCATTCGCCACTGGCCACGATCATCCAGGCCAGGGTCACGCGCTTGCCCGCCGCGATCGGCTGCACCGCCATCAGCGGTCGGTCTTCCCGTTCGGGCAGCAGTGCCGCGTCGGTCAGTGTGCCTGGGGTCACCACCCGAAGGACCTTGCGCTCCACGGGCCCCTTGGACGCGGCCGGGTCACCGATCTGTTCGCAGATGGCCACTGATTCGCCCAGGCGCACCAGCCGTGCGAGGTATTGCTCGGCTGCATGAAACGGCACGCCAGCCATGCGAATGGGTTCGCCTGCCGACATGCCTCGACGGGTCAGCGTGATGCCGAGAAGTCGCGAGGCCTTATCCGCGTCGTCCTGGAAGAGTTCGTAAAAATCGCCCATCCGGTA
>CAIXXI010000099.1 GCA_903923345.1 uncultured Burkholderiales bacterium
GGTGATCGGTGACGTGACCCAGGCCGGCTACCTCGGCCCCTGGCTCTGGAAAGCGGCGGTCGAGCGCGCCAAGAGCTTCGACGTCGACAAGGTCGTGGCTGCATCGGTCGACATCGAACTCAAGAACGCGCCCGAGGGCTACGTCAAGCTCGACGCCAACCACCATCTGTGGAGCAAGTCCCGGATCGCGATGGGGATGCCGGATGCCACCTTCAAGGTCGTGTCTGAGTCGCCCAACCTGATCAAGCCGGATCCCTTCCCCAAGGGTTACCAGTGATCAGCGCAGTCTGATCGTGCGGTCGGCCCGCGCTGCGGGCCGGCTGTGCTGATCGAGCAGGCAATCGAATCTGAATCGCCCGAATCGATGCGCATCGGTTCGGGCACCCGATGCGCACAGGCGCAGTCGACGGAGCCACGCCATGAGCTTTTCCGAAATGATGAACATCGGCCTGATGCAGGGCTTCGCCGGCCTGAGTCTGTTTGCCGTGCTGCTGCTCATGGGCCTGGGACTGGCCATCATCTTCGGCCAGATGGGCGTGATCAATATGGCTCACGGCGAATTCATGACCATCGGGGCCTACACCATTTATCTCGGGTCGGTGCTGACCGGCAAGTTTGCGCCCGACTTCATGCCCTATTACTTTCCGCTGGCGATCATTGCGGCCTTCGGGATTGCCTTCGTCGCCGGCTGGTTTGTCGAATGGGCTCTCATCAGGCACCTGTACAAGCGACCTCTGGACACGCTGCTCGCGACCTGGGGCGTGAGCCTGGCCATTCAGCAGGCCTTTCGAAGCTTCATCGGCCCCAAGGAGGTCAGCCCCACGCTGCCCGACTGGCTGCTCGGCTCCTGGGCACCCGCTGAAGGCCTGGACATTCCCATCAACGGCCTGTTCGTTCTGGCCCTGACTGCAGTTGTCACCTGCGGCGTGCTGCTCGCGCTGTCCAAGAGCCGCTGGGGCCTGCGGGTTCGGGCGACCGTCAGTAACCGCGTGATGGCCAACGCCATCGGCATCGACACCAAGAAGACCGACCGCCTCACGTTTGCGATCGGCTGCGGCATCGCCGGCATCGCAGGGGCCGCGTTCACCACCATCGGCTCGACCGGCCCCACCTCCGGGTCGCTGTACATCGTGGACGCCTTCCTGGTGGTCACCTTCGGCGGTGCAGCCAGTCTGCTGGGCACGGTGGTGTCGGCCTTCGGAATCGCTCAGACCCAGTCGATCACCGAATTCTTCCTGGCGGGCTCGATGGCCAAGGTGATCACGCTGTCGCTGATCGTGCTGATCCTGATGATGCGCCCGCAAGGCCTGTTCGCCAGCAAGGTGCGCCGCTGAGGCGGGCGCACCGACCAAGCGACCCTTGCACACGACTACGACCCAACCTGCAGGAGCACATTCGATGAACGCCGTCTCAGACCTGATCAAGCGTTACCAGCTGGGCAGTGTGTTGCTGCTGGCCATTTTGCTGGCCGTGGTGATGCCGCTCACCATGGACATCTTCCGCCTGAACCTGGTCGGCAAGTACCTGACCTACGCCTTCGTGGCGATCGGACTGGTGATGCTGTGGGGCTATGGCGGCGTGCTCAGTCTTGGCCAGGGCGTGTTCTTCGGCCTGGGCGGCTATGCGATGGCGATGTTCCTCAAGCTCGAGGCCTCTGATCCGGAGAGCACCAAGATTCAGTCCACACCGGGGATCCCCGACTTCATGGACTGGAACCAGCTCACCGAGCTGCCGACCTTCTGGCTGCCCTTCAAATCGCTGACCTTTTCGCTGATCGCGGTGGTGGCGGTGCCGATGCTGCTGGCCTGGATCATCAGCTTTGCGATGTTCAAGCGGCGGGTTGGCGGCGTGTACTTCTCGATCATCACTCAGGCTGTCGCCCTGATCCTCACCGTGCTCATCATCGGACAGCAGGGCTACACCGGCGGGGTCAACGGCATGACCGACCTCAAGACCCTGCTCGGTTGGGACATCCGCACCGATTCAGCCAAGTACATCCTCTACTACGTCTGCGTCGCGCTGCTGATTGCCAGCATCCTGCTGTGCGCTTGGATCCAGAAGAGCAAGGCCGGCACGCTGTTGCTGGCGATGCGCGACAAGGAGGACCGGGTGCGCTTTTCCGGCTACGACGTCGCCAACTTCCGCATCTTCACCTTCTGCCTGTCGGCCGGTTTGGCCGGCATCGGCGGGGCGCTGTTTTCCCTGCAGGTCGGTTTCATGTCGCCGAGTTTCGTGGGCATCGTGCCCTCGATCGAGATGGTGATCTTTGCAGCGGTGGGCGGTCGCATGAGCCTGGTGGGCGCGGTCTACGGCACCTTGCTGATCAATTTCGGCAAGACCTTCTTCTCCGAAACCTTTCCTGATCTGTGGCTGTTCCTGATGGCGGCGCTGTTCATTGGCGTGGTGCTCGCCTTCCCGGACGGCCTGGCCGGTGTGTGGCAGCGGTATGTCGCCCCTCGGCTCGCGTCCTGGCGTGGGTCCGCCGGGGCGCGGGCCGAGATGTCGGCGCCCGCCGTCACCGAGGCACCGCCTGCATCAAGCCCCCACGCAAGCAGTGAATCGGTCGCACCGGTGTCGATCACACCGTCGATGTCCGCACCGGTGGGCGGCGTCGGACTGGTCAGCTCGCGGCCTGCGATCTGAGCGCGCGACCGCCCTTCATCAAGCAAACCGAACCGTCCGGAGCGGATCATGGCAAAGCAGGAAATGGTGCTGGACATCGAAGGCCTTACGGTTTCTTTCGATGGATTCAAGGCGATCGACTCGCTCAATCTGTATGTCGACAAGGGCGAGCTGCGCGTGATCATCGGGCCTAACGGCGCCGGCAAGACCACCCTGCTCGACCTGATCTGCGGCAAGACCCGCTCCACCGAAGGTCGCATCCGCTTCATGGGCGACGAAGTCACCCGCCTGGCCGAGCACGAGATCGTTCGAAAAGGCATTGGCCGCAAATTCCAGACGCCATCGATCTACGAAAACCTGTCGGTCTGGTCGAACCTGGAAGTGTCCTTTCCGCGTGGCCGCAGCGTGTTCGGTGCGCTTGGATTCAAGTGCACACCGGACGTCAGGGAGCGGGTCGAGGCGGTGGCCGAAGAGATCAACCTCGCGCAGCAGTTGCACACCGAAGCAGGCCTGCTCTCGCACGGTCAGAAGCAGTGGCTCGAAATCGGGATGCTGCTGATGCAGGAGCCCGAGCTGCTGATGCTTGATGAGCCGATTGCCGGCATGAGTGTTCGCGAGCGTGAACAGACGGCCGAACTGCTCAAACGCATCTGCGTCAACCGCTCGATGATCGTCATCGAACACGACATGGACTTCGTCAAGCGCATTGCCGACAAGGTCACCGTGATGCACCAGGGAAAGATCCTCGCCGAAGGGCCGATGGAGACGGTTCAGGCCGACCCCCGGGTGATCGACGTCTATCTCGGCCACTGATCGGCCATCGAGGAGCCATCCATGCTGCAAGTCACCGATCTCTACACCGCCTACGGCCAGAGCGAGGCCCTCCACGGCATCTCCTTTGAGGCCAACGCCAATGAGACCGTCGCCATCATGGGACGCAACGGCATGGGCAAGACCACGCTGTTCAAGACGCTGATGGGCGTGTTGCCCAGCAAGTCGGGCCGGATCTCGGTCGGTGGCAGCGATGTCACCCAGGACGAGAGCTTTCGGCGCGTTGCCAAGGGCATCGCGTACGTGCCGCAGGGCCGCATGATCTTCCCGACTCTCACCGTTGAAGAGAACATTCTGACCGGGCTGGAAAACGCGAAGGCCCGACGCATCCCAGATGAGATTTATGCGCTGTTTCCGGTGCTCTTCGACATGAAGCGGCGCAAAGGCGGCAACTTGTCCGGCGGTCAGCAGCAGCAGCTCGCGATCGCGCGCGCACTGGTCACCGATCCCAAGGTGCTGCTGCTTGACGAACCCACCGAGGGCATCCAGCCCTCGATCATCAAGGACATCGCGAAGGCACTGAACGAGATCCGCAAGATGCGCGGCATCACGATCATCGTCTCCGAGCAGGTCCTCAGTTTTGCCATGGATGTCGCTGACCGTCTGTTCGTCATCGAAGGCGGCCGACTGGTGCACGAGACCAGCCGTGCCGACACAGACGTCACGCGCATCAAGCAGTACCTCTCCGTCTGATCCCCTTTATTCCGAACCCAACATTTCGAGGTGTGCCATGCCTGAAACCCTGATCAAGGTCGACCTGTCGCAGTCCCCCACTCAGAACGAGATGATCCACAACCGCTGGCATCCGGACATTCCGATGGCCTGCTGGGTCAAGCCAGGTGATGAATTCATCCTCGAGACCTTCGACTGGACCGGTGGCTTCATCAAGAACAACGACAGCGCCGATGATGTCCGCGACATCGACCTCAGCACGGTCCACTACCTCTCGGGTCCGGTGGGCGTCAAAGGCGCTGAGCCGGGTGACCTGCTGGTTGTTGACCTGCTCGACATCGGTGCCAAGCCCGACAGCCTCTGGGGCTTTAATGGCTTTTTCAGCAAGAAAAACGGCGGCGGCTTCCTCACCGACCACTTCCCGCTGGCCCAGAAATCGATCTGGGATTTCCACGGCATGTTCACCAGCTCGCGCCATGTGCCCGGCGTGCAGTTCGCGGGCCTCATCCATCCCGGCCTGATCGGTTGCCTGCCGGATAAGCCGATGCTCGACATGTGGAACAAGCGCGAGATCGATTTCATCGCGACCGACCCGGACCGCGTCCCCGGTCTGGCCAACCCGCCGTTCGCACCCACTGCACACCTGGGCAAGCTGACGGGCGATGCCAAGGCCAAGGTCGCAGCCGAAGGGGCCCGCACCGTGCCCCCACGTGAGCATGGTGGCAACTGCGACATCAAGGATCTCTCGCGCGGCTCCAAGGTGTTCTTCCCGGTGTATGTCGACGGGGCTGGTCTGAGTGTGGGTGACCTGCACTTCAGTCAGGGCGATGGCGAGATCACCTTCTGTGGTGCCATCGAAATGGCCGGCTGGGTCCACATGCGTGTGAACCTGATCAAGGGCGGAATGGCGAAGTACGGCATCAAGAACCCGATCTTCAAGCCCAGCCCGATCACCCCGACCTACAACGACTACCTGATCTTCGAGGGCATTTCGGTCGACGAGCAGGGCAAGCAGCATTACCTCGATGTGCATGTCGCCTATCGCCAGGCCTGCCTGAATGCGATCGAGTACCTGAAGAAGTTCGGCTACTCGGGCGCCCAGGCCTACTCGATCCTCGGCACTGCGCCGGTCCAGGGTCACATCAGTGGCGTGGTAGACGTGCCCAATGCCTGCGCCACCCTGTGGCTGCCGACGCAGATCTTCGACTTCGACATCAACCCGAGTGCCGCCGGTCCGATCAAGCACCTCGACGGCAGCATCGACATGCCGCTGTCGCCTGACCTGAAATAAGGAATCGAGGCGATGCCGACCTACGACTATGCCTGTGCCGGATGCGGCGATTTCGATGCAATCCGCTCGATGTCGCGGCGCGATGAACCGGCTGCATGCCCGGGCTGCGGGGCGGATTCGCCCAGGGTGTTCGCCAGTGCGCCGCGCCTGTCTTCAATGGACGCCACGGTGCGCGCCGCGATGGACACCAACGAGCGGGCACGCCATGAGCCGCGTCGTTCGGGCGACTACGCGCGGCTGGCTCATCCGTCGGGATGCGGCTGCTGCTCGAGCACCCGGCGCGGCGCAACCGTGCGAGCGCCCAACGGGAACAAAGCCTTCCCGAGCAAGCGTCCCTGGATGATCAGCCACTGAACCTGAACGCCCGGCCGATGCGCCGGGCGATCGAACAACCGAGGAAGAACCGCCATGCATCACGGTGACATTTCGAGCAGCAAGGACACGGTCGGCGTGGCCGTCGTGAATTACAAGATGCCGCGCCTGCACACACATGAAGAGGTGCTGGCGAACTGCCGCAACATCGCGAAGATGATCGAGGGCATGAAGGTCGGCCTGCCCGGCATGGACCTGGTCATCTTCCCCGAGTACAGCACCCACGGGATCATGTACGACTCGAAAGAGATGTACGACACCGCCTCGGCGATTCCCGGGCCCGAGACTGAAATCTTCGCGCAGGCCTGCCGCAAGGCCAAGGTCTGGGGTGTGTTCTCCCTGACCGGAGAGCGCCATGAAGAGCACCCGAACAAGGCGCCCTACAACACCCTGATCCTGATGAACGATCAGGGCGAGATCGTGCAGAAGTACCGCAAGATCATGCCCTGGGTGCCGATCGAAGGCTGGTATCCGGGCGATTGCACCTATGTCAGCGACGGCCCCAAGGGCCTGAAGGTCAGCCTCATCATCTGTGACGATGGCAACTACCCCGAGATCTGGCGTGACTGCGCCATGAAGGGCGCCGAACTCATCATCCGCTGCCAGGGCTACATGTATCCGGCCAAGGAGCAGCAGATCACCATCTCCAAGGCCATGGCCTTTGCCAACAACTCGTATGTGGCCGTGGCCAATGCCGCTGGATTCGATGGCGTGTATTCCTACTTCGGCCACTCGGCGATCATCGGCTTCGATGGCCGCACGCTGGGCGAATGCGGCGAAGAAGAGATGGGCGTGCAGTACGCAGCGCTGTCCAAGCACCTGATCCGCGATTTCCGTCGCAATGGGCAAAGCGAGAATCACCTCTTCAAGCTGCTGCATCGCGGCTACACCGGCCTGATCAATTCCCGCGAAGGCGA
>CAIXXI010000100.1 GCA_903923345.1 uncultured Burkholderiales bacterium
GAGGAGCAATGGGCCTATGTGCCCGGCAATGTCTTGCCGATCATGGGCGCGCTCGCTGCCAAGATCTATTCACACCGGTTCTTTGTCGATGGCACGCCTTCGATTCAGAAGCTGGATTCCGGGCAGAGCATTCTCGTGGGCGGCTTGCGGGCGGGTGGCAAGGGTTTTTACGCACTGAACATCACCAATACCAGTGCAGCCAGCGATGCCGACGTGGCCGCCAAGGTGATGTGGGAGTTTCCGAACAGCTCGACCTCGTCGACCGTCAAGAACAATCTGGGTCTGTCCTACTCGCGACCGGCGATCGTCAAGACCGCCGCAAACGGCTGGGTGGTGCTGGTCACCTCGGGCTACAACACGAGTGGCGACGGCAAGGGGCGGGTCTTCATGCTGGACGCGGTAACGGGTTCGACCATCCGCGAGTTCGTCACCACAGCCACGGCAGACATCGGCCAGCTGGCTGCCTTCGTGACGAAGAACGGATCCAGCACGATTGCCGACTCGGCCTATGCAGGCGACCTGGCCGGCAACCTGTGGAAGTTCAACCTCGAGACCGGTTCGGTCACCTTGCTGGCAACCTTGAAGGATGGCGCCGGGACACCCCAGCCGATCACCGCAACACCGGAACTGGCGTTGATCAAGAATCAGCGGGTCGTGCTGATTGGCACCGGAAAGCTGCTGGGCGCAAGCGACTTTTCACCCAGTCAGACGCAAAGCTTCTATGCGATTTCGGACACGGGAACCTCGATCAGCAATGTGCGAACCGCTCTGGATTCACGCACGCTGGTGGTCTCGGGCGACAACCGGACCTTGTCGGCCACTGCGCCCAATTGGACCACCCGACGCGGCTGGTATTTCGACCTGCCGGCCGGGGAGGTGGCCAACACCGATCCGCTGATCGGTCAGGGGGGCGTGTTCTTCACCACCAACAAGCCTTCGAGCACGGCGTGTGCATCGCAGTCGTTTCTTTACATGGTTGATATCGCCAGCGGCTCGCAGCGCCCGGCCGAGGTGTTCACCACCACGCCCTGGACCGGCCAGTTGATCGGCAACGTGATGTCGTCCAGGGTGGTTCTGGCCAAGCTGCCCACGATGTCGCTGGTCGCACTGATTCATGAATCGGACAATTCGATCACCTCGCGGCTGATCCTGCCGCCGAAGGTCCAGACACCTCGCCGCGCGGGCTGGAAGGAAGTGCAGCGTTGATCCATCTGCCAAATTGATCACAGCATCGGGTCTGTGTGAGTGTCATAAGTGATGTGACAGGGCGAGGCTCAGGCATTGCCCTTCATCACTGTGAAAGGCCATTCCCGATGCACATCAATTCGAGCTCCATGGCACGGCTGATTGCCGCTGCGTCGATCACTGCACTGCTGGTCTCGCCGCAGTCGATTCTGGCGGGTCAGCTCAGTCCTGGCGCAGCCGATGCCGGATTGCCGCGAAGCCTTCACGGGGTTGTGCCCGATCAGCGGGTCGTCAACGCGCCCGCCATGATCCGCATCGAAGGCATGGACCTGCTCGCAGCCCCCGGCGCGCTGGCCCCGAGCGCAGCACGA
>CAIXXI010000101.1 GCA_903923345.1 uncultured Burkholderiales bacterium
GCATCGGCCATGGGCATCATGGTCAGCAGCTTCAGAACCTCGGTTGCCCAGTGGCTCGATGCGGTGCTGCCGGCCGATGTCTATGCACGCGCCCCCTCGGCTGGGCAGGCACCACTCGACCCCGCCCGGCAGGCTGCCATCGCGGCAGCGCCCGGGGTGATCCGTGCCGAATTCCTGCGCACCGTCGAACTCAGCCTCGACCCCGAACGGCCAGCCATTGCAGTGCTGATTCGCCCGATCGATCCGGCCCAGCCCGAACGACAACTGCCCCTGACCGGCCCCTTCCTGAAGCCGCCTGAAGGCGCCGTCGCGGTCTGGGTCTCCGAGCCGATGCTCGATCTGTATCGCACCACACCAGGCTCGCAGCTCGAATTGCCGATCGCAGGCGCCCCGACTGAACGAACCCGGTTCTTCGTGGCAGGCGTCTGGCGCGACTATGCGCGTCAGCATGGCGCACTCGCGATCGATGCCAGCGACTGGTCGCGGCTCACCGGCCAGACCGGTGCCTCGGATGTGGCCCTGTGGCTCGATGCGAACACCACGCCCGAGTCGGTGATTGCAGCGGTGTCGCGAAGCAAGCCGGAATTGGCCGCGCTGGAATGGCGCAGCGCACAGGATATTCGTGCCCTGTCGCTGCGCATCTTCGATCGCAGTTTCGCGGTCACCTATGCCCTGGAGGCGATTGCGATCGGGGTCGGTCTGTTCGGTGTGGCCGCTGCCTGTGCCGGCGATGCGCTGGCCCGTGCGCGTGAATTCGGCATGCTGCGCCATGTCGGGGTGCGCAGCAGCCAGATCGCGACGCAACTGGCCATCGAGGCGGCATTGGGTGTGACCGTCGCGGTCGTGTGGGGCGGTCTGATCGGCGCAGCCATCGGGCTGGTGCTGATCGAGCGGGTCAATCCGCAGTCCTTTCACTGGACGATGCAGGTGCACTGGCCTGTGGGCCTGCTGATCGGCAGTGCCAGCGCGCTGATCCTGGCGGCGATTGCCGCGGCGCTGCTGTCAGCCCGCAGCGCCCTGGGCACCACACCGCTGCTGGCGGTCCGCCAGGACTGGTGATGCGCCCGAGCCGGCGACACTGGCTGAGTACCGGGGCGATTGCGCTGGCCGGACTGCCCGACATCGCCCGCAGTTCAGGGCCGCAGCCGCATTGGGAGCCGGTCAAGCCAACGACCACCCTGCGATTTCCGGATGATCATGGCGCGCATCCTGGCCATCGGATCGAATGGTGGTATGTCACCGGTTGGCTCAAGCGACCTGACGCGCCTGAAGCCGGGTTTCAGGTGACCTTCTTTCGCAGCCTGACCGCGCATCCGCAGGGCAACCCGAGTGCCTTCGCCCCCCGCCAGCTGATCCTTGCGCATGCGGCCCTGGCGCTGCCCGAGCGGGGGCGGCTGCTGCATGCCGAGCGCGCCTCGCGCACCGCATTCGAGATGGCCGGTGCAGCCACCGGCGACACCCGGGTTTGGGTCGGGCGCGGCGACTCAGCCTGGAGTCTGGCTCGCGATCCGGCCACTGACCGGTATCGGGCCCACATACAGGGCGAACCCTTCGAGCTGGATCTGGAACTTGCACCCAATGCCCCACCGCTGCTGCAAGGCGATGGCGGGTTCTCGCGCAAGGGCCCCGAGCTCAGCCAGGCCAGCCACTATTACAGCCGTCCCCAGCTTCGGGTCAGCGGTCGGCTTCGGCTGAGCGGGCAGAACGCATCCGTCAGCGGCACGGCCTGGTTCGACCATGAGTGGGCGAGCGAGTTGCTCGCCCCGGGAGCGGTTGGCTGGGACTGGGTCGGAATCAACCTGGACGACGGCGGGGCTCTGATGGCGTTTCGGGTTCGCAACCGGGACGGCAGCGTGGTGTGGCGCAGTGCGATGCTGCGTGACGGCCCGCAGGGGCCCGTCAGACGCGATCTGACCCCGCAGTTCGAACCCCTGCGCACCTGGCGATCGAGCCGAACCGGTGCGCGCTGGCCGGTGGAGATGAGGCTGCAGATCGGCTCTCGAACAATCGATCTGAAGCCCTTGCTGGACGATCAAGAGCTCAACACCCGCGGCAGCACGGGCACCACCTACTGGGAAGGCGCGGTCACCGCCCTCGAAAACGGCCGCCCAATCGGCCGTGGCTATCTCGAGTTGACCGGTTACGCAGGCGCTTTGCGGTTCTGACCGCTCAGGCGCTGCGAATCCCCCAGCGCGACAACATGCGTTCGACCTTGCCCGAAGCCCGGTTCAGCACACCCGCGGGCAGCCTGCGAGTCAGGAAGGGAATGCCGAACATCATCAGAGCCAGATCGTCGGCCCAGCCGAAGAACAGGGCGACATCGGGCAGGATGTCGATCGGACTGAGCACATACAGCGCCAGGGCTGCAATGCCGAACTTGATCATGCGCGGGGTTTCTGCGTCGCGCAGGGCAAACAGCAACAGCAGGCCGCCGCGACCCGCGGTTTTGAAGAGCGTCCAGAACCTGGCAATCCACATGGATGAGTCCTTCCTGAGATGAGCGCCTGAAGGCGCGATCGAGCCGCTGCCAGGCGTTCCGTTTGACGTGGGGATGACTGCGGGCTTTACAAGCAGGACCCGGCTCAATGCTAATCTCAAGTTGAGCCAAAGCTCCCCGCAAACCCTCTTCCAGGGCCCAACCCATGTACCCATTTACCTATGTGCGCGCCACGGCACTCGCCGATGTCACGCAGCGCCTCAAGGCCGACCCGGACGCCAAGCTGCTGGCCGGTGGAATGACCTTGCTGCCGACCATGAAAATGCGGCTGGCCGCGCCGTCTCAGCTGATCGACATCGGTCGCCTGACTGACCTGACCGGTGTGAGCGCCGAGGGTGATGGTCTGACGATCGGGGCAGCCACGCGACATGCCGAGGTCGCCGCCCATGCAACCGTGCAGTCGGTGATTCCCGCTCTGGCGGCCCTCGCACAGGGCATCGGCGACCCTCAGGTTCGGGCCCGTGGCACGCTGGGCGGCTCGGTCGCCAACAGCGATCCAGCCGCCGACTACCCGGCTGCGGTGCTCGGGCTGGACGCCACGGTCATCACGGACCGCCGATCGATTCCGGCCGGCGAGTTCTTCAAGGGCCTGTTCACCACCGCACTGGCCACTGACGAAGTGATTCGCGCCATCCGATTCACCCGGCCTGTGCGAGCGGCCTATGCGAAATTCGCCCAACCCGCTTCGGGTTATGCGATGGCCGGCGTGATGGTGGCCGAGCTCGCCACCGGCATCCGGGTCGCAGTCACCGGGGCCGGCCCCTGCGTGTTTCGCTGGACAGACGCCGAAGCGGCCCTGACCCGACACTTCAGCAGCGAGTCGATCGATGCGCTGAGCCTGAATCCGTCCGGGCTGAACGCCGACCTGCACGCTGATGCAGCCTATCGCGCCCAACTGGTCAAGGTCATGGCTGCCCAGGCGGTCGCGCGCCTGACCGGCACTGCCCGCTGATCGCACCGAATCGAATCCGAAGGACACTCATGAACATCGAACTCAACATCAACGGCAGCACGCATTCGGTTGAATGCGAGGACCGCACCCTGCTGGTCGAGGCGATTCGGGACCAGCTGGGCCTGACCGGAACCCATGTCGGCTGCGACACCAGTCAGTGCGGCTGCTGCACCGTGCACCTCGACGGACAGGCGGTGAAGTCGTGCTCGATGCTGGCCGTCCAGGCCCAGGGCGCGCGCATCACCACCATCGAGGGCATGGCCAGCGGCGACACCCTCCACCCGGTGCAAATGGCCTTCTCGGCCTGCCACGGCCTGCAATGCGGGTTCTGCACCCCCGGCATGATCATGGCGAGCGCCGATCTGCTGCGTCGCCATCCCGACCCCACCGACGACCAGATCCGAGAAGGCCTGGCCGGCAACATCTGCCGCTGCACCGGGTACGTCAATATCGTCGCCGCAGTCAAGACTGCCGCAAAGATGATCCAGCAGGCTCCGGCCAACCGCGCCTGAATCGGAGATCCGAATGAACGCTGCCACACCCGCTTTTTCCCGCGTCGAAGACCGCCGACTGGTCACCGGACAGGGCCGCTATACCTCTGACTGGAACCTGCCCGGCCAGTTGTACGCACACATGGTTCGATCGGATCGGGCCCATGCCGTGATCCGTGGTATCGACACCTCGGGCGCACGGGCTGCCGAAGGCTGCATTACCGTGCTCACCGCCGAGGATGTGAAGGCCGCCGGCTTCACCGAATTGCCCACTGGCGCACCGGTCAAGGCCACCGATGGGTCGATGCAGGTCAAGTGCCCCATGCCGGTGCTGGCCACAGACCGGGTGCGATTCGTCGGCCAGCCGGTGGCCATGGTGATTGCCACCTCGGCCCGCGCTGCGCAGGATGCCGCCGAGCAGATCATGGTCGATTACGACGACCTGCCTGCCGTGGTCGGCATGGCCGCCGCGGTCAAACCGGGGGCGCCGGCGCTGCATGAGGTGTCGCCAAGCAACCTCTCGGTCGTCGCTGAATCCGGGGATGAAGCTGCAGTCAAGGCCGCCTTTGCGCGTGCGAAGTACACCACCACCCTGTCGGTCCACAGCCAGCGACTGACCGGTGCACCGATGGAGCCGCGTGCGAGCCTGGCTTCGTTCGATCCGGCAAGCGGCGTGTACACCGTTTACACCCCGACTCAAGGCATGCTCGGCATGCGCGGCTCGCTGTCGCAGGTGACCGGCGTGCCTCAGGATCGGATCAATGTGATCGCGCAGGACGTCGGTGGCTCATTCGGTCTGCGTGGCGGCACCTTCTCTGAACAGGTGCTGCTGATGCTCGCGGCGCGTACCCTCGGCAAACCGGTCAAATGGACCTCCACCCGCTCTGAACTCTTTGCCTCTGAATGGCATGGCCGCGCACTGACCCTGACCGGCCATCTGGCGATGGACGCAGACTTCAACATCCTGGCCATGCGCTGGGACGATCAGGCCGACCTCGGTGCCTACACCTGCTATTTCCAGGCC
>CAIXXI010000102.1 GCA_903923345.1 uncultured Burkholderiales bacterium
GCAGGTGGCCCACCATCAGTGCGCGCAGGTGGCGATCTGTCCTGTGCATCGGCGCCCGTATCGTGCAGGACTGCAGGATGATGTGCGCCTTGTCGCGCATGTCCTCGGGCAGCCGCTGGGTGCCCATTTCATTGAGCACCACCAAGGCATCGGCCAGGGCGAGCGAATGCTGGGCTTGTGCGTCGTTATCGATGTCGCGGTACAGGTCTGTGCCGGTCAGCACCAGTATCAAGGGTCGATGGGCCTGGGCGGCACGCCAGGCCTGGATCGATGCTGCCGAGCGCCGCGCGTGCAACGCGATCATCAATGGCTCGTCTCCCCCGTTCCAGCGGTCGGTCAGGCTGACGCGGTAAGCTGGCTGCAGCATGCGCGCCCAGCGATGGGCGGTCTGCCAGTTGCCGTTGTTGGCGGCTGCCAGCGCAGGCGTCACGATGACAAGGGATTCAGGATGCACGACGCAATCCTAGCGCGACCCGCGCTCGATGCCCGGCGAGGTCTGCATGAGGCCCTGGCCGAAGCGATGGTGGCCAGCCGTGCTGACACGCTGTCGACCTTCGCGGCCTATGAGCGTGCACTGCCCGACCTTCTTGTGCCGCCGCTCGCTGAACTCAACCCTCCGGTGTGGGAACTGGGTCATATTGGCTGGTTTCAGGAGTTTTGGATCACGCGCAATCCTGAACTCACGCAGGGTATCCGTGCCGACCCCGATGCCCACCGATACGCGCCCAGGCGCATCGGTGCCGATGCGCTTTACAACTCCAGTTGGGTGCCGCATGACAGCCGCTGGCAATTGCAACTGCCGGATGCCGCCGCCACACGTGACGACCTGGCGTGGCAATTCGACGACGCGCTGCGTCTGTTGCGGCAAGCCGGGGCCGACGATGCCGGGCTCTATTTCTTTCGCCTGGCGCTGCTGCACGAGGACATGCATCACGAGGCGGCTCTTTACATGGCCCGTGGTCTGGGCATCGCCATCGAAGACCCACGCTGGCAGATCAGACCGCTGCCGGCACCGGCCGCTTCGCTGGCGTTCGATGGCCGTGACTGGCTGCTTGGCAACAGTCCTGATCAGGGCTTCGCGTTTGACAACGAGCTGCCCGGCGGCATCGTGGCACTGCGCCCGTTCGAGATCGACCGCCAGGCCGTGCGTTGGGAGGAGTATTTGCCCTTTCTGCATGCAGGCGGCTACGACGATCCGCGCTGGTGGACCGAGGCGGGCGCGCGCTGGCGCGCTGCGCAGACCTCTGGCGCGCCGCGTTACCTGCGCCGCGCTGCATCGGGTTGGGAGCAGTGGCGAGAGGGCAGATGGATGCGACTCGATCCATACGAAGCGGCCAGCCACCTCACCCTCTATGAAGCCGAAGCCTGGTGTCGCTGGGCAGGCCGCCGTTTGCCGACCGAGGCCGAATGGGAATGCGCCGCCTGCAGTGCACCCGAATCCTTCCGGTGGGGTGACGTGTGGGAATGGACTGCGAGCCCCTTTCAGCCTTTTCCAGGCTTTGAGTCGCACCCCTATCGTGACTATTCCGCACCCTGGTTCGACGGCCGGCCGGTGCTGCGCGGTGCTTCTCACTGCACGCAGCCCCGGATGCGCCATCCGCGCTACCGCAACTTCTTTCCGGCTGTTCGCAATGACGTGCCGGCAGGTTTTCGCAGCTGCGCGCTGTAGATCAGGCGGCAGCGACGAACACGCCGAACCAGCCGAGTGGGTCCGTCCAGTGGCGAGGCTCGGCGAAGCCCGCCTGGCGCAACAGGCCAGCAAAACCCTCCAGCGTCCACTTGTAGGAGTTCTCGGTGTGGATGCGCTCGCCGGCCGCGAAGTGGCGCTCGCCGCCCGGCCAGCGCACCCACTGAGCCTGACGCGACTCCAGGTGCATTTCGATGCGCGACTCGGCGCGGTTGAAGAGCGCGACATGACGCCACTGACGCAGGTCGAAGTCGGTACCGAGCAGGCGGTTCAGGTGGCGCAGCAGGTTCAGGTTGAAGGCCGCGGTGACGCCCAGCGCGTCGTCATAGGCGGCCTCCAGCACGTCAATTGCTTTCACAAGATCCACACCGATCAGCAAGGCACCACCCGCCGCCACCGTGTGCATCTGGCTCAGCAGCGTCAGGGCACCGGCAGGGTCAAAGTTGCTGATGCTCGAGCCAGGATAGAACACCAGGGCCTGCGGGCCGGTCAATTCGCTTGGCAGCGCGAGCTGGCTGGAAAAATCCAGCCCGACGCCCACCAGGTCCAGCGCCGGATGCTCGCGTTGCAACTGCGCCAGCGCCGTGGCCAGGTAGTCGGCCGAGATGTCTACGGCCACGTAGCGGCTCGGCGCCAGCAGCGGGAAGAGGGCGGCTCCTTTGGCGCAGTTACCGGCACCCAGATCGACGATCACCGGGCTCGGGCCTGTTGAGCTTCGAACTGCGTCCGCGATGGCCATGCCGTGCGCGGCAAAGATGCCGGCTTCCGTGCGGGTGGGGTAGTACTCCGAGAGTTCGGTGATCGCGTCGAACAGGCGCGAGCCTTGTGCGTCGTAGAAGTACTTGGGCGGCAACAATGACGGCACTGCAAGCAGGCCTGCGGCGGCCTCGGCCGCGGACGCGCCGTCGGTGGCAGAGTGCAACTGCAGGAGTCGGGGTTGAGCCATGGGGTCAGTATCGGTGACTGAAAGGGCTACAGGCCCAGCGGGGCACCGGCGACTGGACCGATGGCAAGCTGCTAGAGTCCGCAGGCTTTCACTTCGCTCCTGCCCGGGAAAACTATCACATGATCAATCTGTCGCTTTCGCGAACCCTGCGTTCGCTCCTGACCTGTGCCTTGCTGACCATCGGTGGCATTGCCCAGGCGCAGCAGGTGCTCCGCATCACCGCCATCCCTGACGAATCGCCCACCGAGCTGGCCCGCAAGGCAGCCCCGCTGATCAAATACCTGGAGGGCAGGCTGGGCATGAAGGTGGAATACACGCCC
>CAIXXI010000103.1 GCA_903923345.1 uncultured Burkholderiales bacterium
TCAACTCGACGCGGTAGCGCGCCATCACATCCGGGCGATCCGGAAAGAAGGTGATGCGCCGAAAGCCCTGCGCCTCGCATTGCGTGAAGAAGTTGCCGTTGGACAGGTACAGGCCGGAGAGCTCGGTGTTTTCGGACGGATGGATCAGCACCACGGTCTCGAGGCTGAAGGACGGGGGCGGCGCGTCGATGCGCAGGCCGGTGTCATCCTGATGCAGGCGATCCGCTTCGACCGGCTGTCCGTCGATGGCGATCGAGACCAGCTCGAGCTGCTCGCCGTCCAGCCACAAAGGGGCGTCGGAGGCTGCGCCTGCCAGCCTGCGCACGGCGAGGGTTGCGCTCACCCGCGTGTGCTGCGGGTCGAGTTCGAAGCGCAGGTCGATGCGATCGACGGTGTAATCGGGCGGGGAGTAGTCGAGGCGCCGGATGGTGATCGGCTGGTCAGTGCGCATGGGCGAGGGCCTTCTGGGACAGCCCGCGATTGTATTCGGACGCCCTACTTGAGCGTGCGCTTCATCCACCAGTTCGGCTGTGCCGAGGCGAACAATCCGCTGGCATGCAGGCGGTTGGCCATCTCGAGCGAGGCCAGGCCGGCCGGGCTTTCGATGAGCCAGAGGGTTTCGGTCAGTTGTCGTGATGCGGTCACGCCCGCCTGTTTGAACAGGGTTTGCGCAGCCCTTGCATCGAGCGGGGATTTCAGGATCACCAGCACGCCACCGGGCAGGGCCCGCAGTTGGCCTGTGTCATCACGCAGCACCGGGGAGCCGAGCGCCGAAAGGCCTGCCGCGCCCGATGGGCCCGGCTGGATCGGGCCGCCTTTGCCGATCTGTGGGGTGAAGTCGGCCTGCAAATCAGGCTGCAGCGTGAGGCGGCGTTGACGCTGTCCGTCATGCCAGGAATGGGTCGAGGCGTCTGCGGTGGGCGCCTGAGCCTGTGCAGGGTTGATGGCCAGCGCGGCGAATGCAATGACACAGCCCTGCACCCAGGCGAGCACAGCGCGGGGGCGCTGAGCCTGGCGGCCTGTTGGAGCATGCATTGAGGAGCGATCAGCGGCCATGGATACGAATGCTCCAGCTGACCAGTCTTCCGGTATCGACCGGTGCCCGATCGGCAACTGACAGCGTCCAGTTGCCGGAACCCGACTCACCCATGTGACGCGTCGATCCGAAGGTCCAGCCAGTGTAGGCACCGCAGGCATCCGACCGACCCTGAACCGGCTTGCAGCTTCTTGAATTGACGAGTTCACTCACACGCCCTTGCGGGCTGGTCAGCTTGATCTGCAGATCCCCGGTGTATTCGTGCACGGTGGTGACCGTGACCTCGACGAATTCGACGCTGGCGATGTCGCATGAGGCTGCGGACACCTGGATTGAATCGGAAATCTCGATGCCTGCGCCGCTCTGACTTGCATCCGGGATCGGCCGGTTGGGCGAACGCAGCCCGGGCTCGCAGGTCTTCAGGCTGCCTGAGCCACCAACCGATCTCCAGGACTGCGCCGCCCTGACGGCAGCGCCGGCATCGATGACGCCGTAGCCATAGCGGTGATGGAATCCATTTCCAGTGGATGCCGGCAACCAGTCAGGATGAGTCGGGTCATTCTTGCGCGCGGTCTGTGCCAGGATCAGACGGACATCCCGCCAGCTGAGATTGGGATTGACCGACAGCATCAGCGCTGCCAGCCCTGAAACCTGCGGCGCGCTGGCCGAGGTCCCGCTGAAATCCGAGCGATAGCCGCTCTTGATGGCGGTGGTGGTGATGTCCACCGGCCGGCTGCTGTCGGACGTTGAGGTGGGCGCGCACACCAGCAGGTTTGCGCCCGCTTCGGCGTACCACGGACTCTTGCCGCCGTCGTCGACCGCACAGACCGCGATGGTGCCGCGCTGGTTCACATAGCCATCGAGGTTGGAGTTGTCATCGACGCAGGCTCCGTTCTGATCCTCACGGAAACACGCGCCATTGCCACCCGGAAAGACGAAGATCGAACCCAGGCCACCGCGCCCGTTGCTCAGGCCATTTTCGATGGCATTGCTGAAGTAGCTGTCAGGCTTGTGTGGCCCACCGGTGTCCGGCGAGCCCCAGCTGTTGTTGTAGATCGCGTTGAGCGAGTAATCACGGTTGAGTGCATCCGCGATGTCGAGGTTGGTTGAGGTCGACAAGGCATCGAAGGCGACCAGGCTCGCCCGGGAGGCCACGCCCGCCACGCCGATACCGTTGTTGTCACGCGCAGCAATCAGGCCGGCGACCGAGGTGCCGTGGTCGTCTTCGGCTTCTTTGCACGGCAAGGGCCAGGCCTTGTTGCGATTGCCGACGCGATAACTGCGGCTGCCATTTTCAATCACATTCGGTTTGAGGTCGGGGTGGACGATTTCAACTGAGTCGTCGATGACCGCCACCCGCACGCCACTGCCCCGGGTGATCGACCAGGCTTCAGTGACACGGATGTCTTCGCCTGCCACCCCACCGGTCTGGCCGAAATTGCGCAGATGCCATTGCTCGGCCAGCAGCGGATCGGCGCCGGTGAGCACCGCGTTGTCGGTCAGGGTGTATTGCAGGTCACAGCCCGGGCCTGCGGACAGCACCGTGCCGGGGGACATTGGGTTGGTGTCGATCGGGGTCGATCCGTCCGACGTGGCGTCGCCACCGCTGCAGCCATGCATCAGCCCCAGCGCCAGAAGCGACAGTGTCAGCACGAGGCTGCGCAGGGAGGCGGGCAGACAGTGTCGCAAAGGGCTTATCCGAGAGCGGGTCGGAGAAAAAGAGGCTTCGAGTGTAACGCCCATCATGCAAGGGCAGGCAATCAGCGGGCCGGTGATCCAGGCCAGTCGGTCGTTTGTGCAGGTCGATCGGTCAGAGTGTATCCAGCGCGCGAACAAGATCCGCAATCAGGTCCTGGGGGTGTTCCAGCCCGATCGACAAGCGCACCAGATTCGGCTCGATTCCAGCCGCTCGCAGGCCCGCATCATCGAGCGTGCCGGCCCACATTGCCGCCGCATGCACGATCAGGGTGTCCACCCCGCCCAGACTCACCGCCTGATGGGCCAGTTGCAGCGAGCCGACAAAGCGGGCCGTGCCGGCATAGTCGCTGTTCAGGCGCACGCCCATGACGCCGCCAAACCCGGACATCTGTCGTCGTGCCAGGTCATGCTGGGGATGGCTTTGCAGTCCCGGGTAGGACACCGACGCCACCGCTGGATGAGCCTGCAAGGCACGGGCAACCGTCAGTGCAGTGTCATTGATGCGTTGCACTCGAACCGAAAGGGTTCTGAGGCCGCGCAACAGCAGCCAGGCATCCATGGGCGACAGCGTGGCGCCCAGCACGATCTGCGTTGCCCACAGGTGCTCGATGTGCTGAGTCGATCCCACCACCACACCGGCGGTCAGGTCGTGATGCCCCCCCAGATACTTGGTTGCGCTGTGCACGACCAGGTCGGCGCCGAGTTCAAGTGGGCGCTGGTTGAGCGGCGTTGCGAAGGTGTTGTCGACGACCACGATGGCGCCCCGCGCACGGGCTTGCGCTGCAACCGCGGCCAGGTCGGTCAGACTGCAGTCGGGGTTGGTCGGCGACTCCAGCATGACCAGGGCGGTCGGCTGCTGCAGCGCGCGCTCGAATGCATCGGTATCGGTCTGGTCGATGAATTCACTGGTCACGCCAAAACGGGCCATGAGATCCGACAGCAATCGCGTCGTGCCCATGTAGTGATTGCGCTGTGCGACCACCCGGTCGCCTGATTTCAGCAATCCGAGCAGCACCATCGAGATCGCGCCCATGCCGCTGGATGTCACCAGGCCAGCCTGTGCCCCTTCGAGTCGAGCGACCAGCCGTGCGACCCGCTGATGCAAGGGATTGCCGTAGCGGGTGTAGTAGCGCGGATGCATGGCCTCACCCGACATCTGAGCGAAGGCCTGCGCATCGGCTGCACGAAACGTGGCGGACCAGGGAATCGGCGGCGTGAGCGCGGCATCATCATGCAGATCATCGTCGGCATGCAGCAGTTGCGAATCAGGGTGAAGGTCAGGCGGGTTCATGGTTCGTGGCTGATCAGGGTTGGCGGACATGCACCTGGCATTGGAGCGGTGCGGGTATCACATTGCATCGGCCTGTTCACAATTTAGTCGGGAATCCGGCTTGCTTGGCCGATCATGTGCAACAATGACCCTCTGGGCGTCACTCCTATCGGGAGGATGCGGGTCCTTCCAGCAAGACATCACTCGAACACGAGACAAGGATTCGACATGGCCCGGCACTATCCAAAACAATACCCCCATCAGTGACGGAGGTCCCCGCATGAACAAGAGTGAACTGATCGAGACCGTGTCTGCCGAAGCAGATATCAGCAAGGCAGCGACCGAGCGTGCCATCAATTCAATGATCGACGCGATCACCAAGGCTGTGACCAAGGGTGATCGGGTGACGCTGGTCGGTTTCGGAACGTTCTACTCGAGCAAGCGCGCCGCGCGTGTCGGCAAGAATCCTCGCACCGGCGAGAAGATCAAGATTGCCGCTGCGACCGTGCCCAAGTTTTCAGCCGGCGCCGCCTTCAAGGCCACCGTCAACAAGAAGAAAACCAAGTAATCGCGCGCAGGCTGGGCCTGCTGCGCCCGTCAGACGCCCTTCGGGGCGTTTTGTTTTTTCGGCTCGTCGGTTTCATCGAGCAGTTCATCCAGCCTGCGACTCAACATCGCCTCATCGCCTGTCTGTTGACTGGCGCTGGCTGCGAGCGCCTGACGCCGTCGGGTCAATCGCCAGAGAATCAGCCCACCGGTTGCAGCCAGCACTGCGGGGCCAGCCCACAACGCAAAGTTATGGGCTGAGGCGGTCGGTCGGTACAGGACGAATTCGCCGTAGCGCGCCACCAGGTGCGCCTTGATCTGTTCATCATTCTTGCCGGCTGCCATCTGCCGAAGGACTTCGTTGCGCAGATCGGCTGCCAGTTCGGCACTGGAGTCTGCCAGCGTCTGGTTCTGGCAGACGAGGCAGCGCAGTTCTGCGGCAAGCTGACGAAAGCGCTCGCTGCGCACCAGCGCCTCGGCTTGCTGCGCAGGCAACTCGGGGGGCAATGAACTGATGCTCACTTGGAAAGGTCCCTGATCATCGGCAGCAGCCGCGACTGCACCACATCCGGTGTCAGCGGACCGACATGCTTGAAGCGGATCACACCGGCGCGGTCGATCAGGAAGGTCTCGGGCACGCCGTAGACGCCGTAGTCAAAACCGACACGGCCATTTCGATCTGCCAGCACATCCAGAAAAGGATCGCCGTGTTTGGCAAGCCATGCGGTGGCCGCACCGGGCTCGTCCTTGTAGTTGAGGCCAACGATCGGCAGCGTGCCCTCGCGGGACAACTTCAGCAGCACCGGGTGCTCGGCGAGGCAGGGCACACACCAGGACGCCCAGACATTGAGCAGCCAGACCTTGCCCTGCATGCGAGCCGGACTCCAGACCGCATCGGCTTGCGCCAGCCGTGGCAACTCGAAGACGGGCGCCGGTTTGCCGATCAGTGGCGAGGGGATTTCCTTGGGGTCGCGACCGGGCTTCAGGCCCAGCAGCAGAAATGCCGCAATCACCGCAAAGAGTGCTGCCGGAACCAGGTATCGAAGCGAACGAAGGCTCATCGCGAGGTGGCTAAGCCTGCGAGCCCAGACTGCTCTCGGGGGCAGTCGCCCGGCTGCGGGCGACACGGTAGCGGCGATCGCTCAGTGCGACGAAGCCACCCAATGCCATCAGGAAACAGCCGCCCCAGATCCAGTCAACGAAGGGTTTGACCCAGGCCTTGACCGTCCAGCGGCCGTCCGGCAACTGCTCGCCCAGCGACACATAGACGTCGCGGGTGAGGCCCGGATCGATGGCCGCTTCGGTCATCACCGATTTCGTCGAAGGGTAGAAGCGCTTTTCGGGCAACAGTTCAAACTGTGCCCGCCCGTTTTGGCTGACCTCGATGCGCCCGCGAATACCGCGGTAGTTCGGGCCATCGAACTCGCGCAGCTCGATCAGTCGCAGTTGGTGATCACGCAATTGAAGGGTTTCGCCCGGTCCGAGTGCGGCATCGACCTCGACCTCAAGGGTCTTGACACAGGCGACCCCGATGCA
>CAIXXI010000104.1 GCA_903923345.1 uncultured Burkholderiales bacterium
CCACCTTGATCACGGCGCTGGGCACCAGCATCGGCATTGAAGACTTCAATCCGGAAAAGCTGCGCTACCACCGCATCATCATCATGACCGACGCGGACGTCGATGGCAGCCACATTCGAACGCTGCTACTGACTTTCTTTTATCGGCAGATGCCAGCGCTGGTTGAGCGCGGACATATCTATATCGCCCAACCCCCGCTCTACAAGGTCAAGCACGGCAAGGACGAGCGCTACATCAAGGATGACCACGAGCTCAATCAATACATGCTCAAACTCGCCCTCGATGCAGCGGTCTTGTTGCCGAATGCGAATTCAAAAATCGAGTACGAAGCGCGTCTCGGAACACCCCTTTCGGGTGCGGCCGGTGCGGCAGCGACTCAAGCCGCTGCCAGCTCGCCCGGCGCAATCTCCAGCGACGCACTCAGTGAACTGGCACGCAAGTATCTGTTGGCCGAAGCGGTCATCGAGCGACTGGCAAGAATTATTGACCAGGATGCCTTGCGAGCCCTGCTCGATGGCCTGGAACTCAGCCTGACGACAGAAGCCGTGGCCACCGATTCAGCCCAAAGACTCGAGACCGCAATGGCCCGGTATCAGTCGCTTGCTCAGAAGGCTGACAATGATTCGGGTGCAACCGTGCGTGCGCTGTATGACGACAAGGATGAAGTCTGGCGTCTGCGCATTGAGCGCAAACACCATGGCAACTATCGGGTCAGCATCATTGATCCGCACTTCATCGGATCATCCGACTACGCCACGCTGGTCGAGTGTGCCCAGACCGTTGGAGGCCTGATCGGTGAGGGCGCCGAGATCCGTCGCGGCGAAGGCGACCGTCAGCGGGCTCATGGCGTGGTGGATTTCCGTGATGCGATGCGCTGGTTACTGTCGGATGCTGAGCGCAATGTCGGTCGTCAGCGCTACAAGGGTCTGGGTGAGATGAACGCGTCGCAATTGTGGGAGACCACGATGGACGCTTCAGCGCGACGTTTGCTCAAGGTTCAGATCGAAGACGCGATTGCGGCCGATCAGATTTTCACCACGCTGATGGGCGATGAAGTCGAGCCCAGACGCGCCTTTATCGAGAAGAACGCACTTGGTGCTCGAAACATCGACGTCTGAGTGGGGTTCAGGCGGGTTGGACGGTGGTTTCGGGCCGGTGGCAAATCGCAACACAGGTGATGTCATCTGATTGCTGAATGCCACCGGAGAAGGTGTCGACCGCAGCAAGCAATCGGTCGATGCACTGACTTGCATTCGATGATTTCAGGCCATCCAGCGCAGTGATCACGCGATCCAGGCCGAATTCTTCCAACTGATCATTCAGCGCCTCGGTCACTCCGTCGGAGATCAGGAGCACGGTGTCGCCAGGCTGCAGTTCAAGACGAGCTGCGCCATAGCGTCGGTTCGGCCGAGCACCCAGTGCAGAGCCTTTGGGCGATTCCAGCCAGCGCGCGTGCCCGTCGCGACTCAACAAAATCGGCTTCACATGCCCGGCATTCACGAAATCAAACAGCCCAGTGTGTGAGTCATACAGTGCATAGACAGCTGTCACGAACAGCATGTCCTTGTTGCCTTCATTGAGCAGATTGTTGACCTCGCCGATCAGTGCACCCGGTTCTGGCGCACGATGCGCATCGCCCGACTGCAAGGTGGTGGCATGCAGTGCACTTTTGGCGGACATGCTGAACAGACCCGCGGGGATGCCCTTGCCGCACACATCCGCAACCACCAGACAGACCATGCCGTTCTGAATTGCGAAGTGATCGTAGAAATCGCCGCCGATGTCCTCGGCAGGCCGCATCAATCCATGCATGGAAAAGGCGCTTGAGGCAGGCCATGGCGCGGGCAGCATGGATTGCTGAAGCTGCGAGGCCACGCTGATTTCCTCTCGAAGCCTGGCCAGGTACAAGGACTCGCGGTGCTGGGCGAGATAACCCAGCACCCGATTGCGATGAATGGCGATGCCGCCGATGGCGCACACGCTGAACATGGTCAGCACCTCGCCAAACGCGACGATTGGCAGGGCGATCTTCATCATGGGCTGCAAGAAAATGGTCACGCTGCTGGTCGCCAGAGCCAGGCCATTGATGGTGTGACGAAACCGCCAGGGCAGAACGTAGATCAGATTGACCAGCACCAGCAGCGACGACATTCGGATGAATCGGGCGTGAATGATCACGGCCGTCACGGACAGCACCAACAATGCCCAGATGAGTAACGAGCGGTGCAGTTTGAAGAGGCGCATTGCAACAGGACGGTCCTGAGCATAGCGGTCCCATTTGAGCATCACTGCCGGAACAATGCTCACTGCCACAGCCACATGGCACAACAGCGCGACCCAGAAGAACAGTCCGGTGACACTGAAATCGAGCTGGTTCGCGCGATATCGCTCGATGTCCACGATGATGAAGCTGACCAGGAATATCAGGCAGGCATAGCCGATATAGGGCGCCAGTTCGATATCGTCCTGGAGGCTGCGCTCATGAACAACCCTGCGCTCCTCGGCCGAGAGCGTCGAGAGAAACAGTTCTTCGTTGAGCGCTTTCGGGATCCAGCGAGCAATCGTGTTCATGATGGATTTCGACCCATCAGTTCGGTTGCATTCCTTGGATGGCGCTGCACTCAGTCTTTCAGATGAACGATGTCGTCAAAGCCGACAGCCACGATGATCTCCTTGATCTCGGTTTTTGCACCCGTCACTTGCAGCGAACCGCTGCGTTTTTCCATTTCATGGGCAACGAACAGCAGCACACGAAGACCTGCGCTGCTCAGAAACTCGATCTTCGAGAAGTCGATATCCAGTGCAGTGACGGGTGCTTCCAGCAGGCGCATCAGTTCCACCTGGTGCTGTGATGAGGTCGATGCATCAAACCGACCGACGGGTTCATATTTTTGTGTGAGAGACATGGCTTTATCGGGTGGGGATCAGAGGGAAGCGAGGTGTTCTGCTCAGACGAGGTCGGTGTCATGCAGGGCCGGCAATCCGAAATGCGCCTGCAGCATGGCTTCAGCGGTCTGCAAAGCCCCTTCGACCCAGCCTTGCTCGTGCGACCAGCACTCGCCGCAAATAAAGACCGGCCAACCCTCGATGGGCTGCAGGATTTTTTGCGCGACATCGTGGCTTCGAACACCCTGGTTCCAGAAATGCGCACCGCCCCCATAGGGGTCCCGACCCCAGCTGATGCACGCTGAGGCAAAGGGAGTCGGCACGTCCTCATCGGACAGACCATGCAATTCAAGCAACTGGCGATGGGCTTCAAAGAGGATTCGTGGCGACGCAGCATAGTCTGACCACACCGGGGCACCCGGGGCTCGATCGCGACGCTTAGCCTGGCTTGCCGAACTCGAAACCACGTCGAGCTGTTCCCAGTAGGATTTGGACAGGCCGCCGTCATAGATCAGGACCACGCCCTGCTGATCATCCGGATTGACCTTCCAGTAATAGACTTGGCGCATCGGCAGGTCAGTCACGGATTTGCCGTTGGAGTTGGCGCCGACCACCTTCTCCCACCAGCAGGTTTCGTAGCACAGGGCCAGCTTGAACAGGGGGATGGGCGAAACGGCTTCGAGCAGGGGCTTGAATACTGCGTAGTCCCGATCGAACAAGGGGCCTTTGTGGCTGAGCAGTTCGATCGAGCGGCGGGGCATGGCCAGGATGAGCTTTCTAGCCAGCTGACGGGTTTCGTTTCCGTGTGCATCGACGATCGTGAGGGCAACCCCCAGGCTGCCATCGGGCAGGCGCTGTTCTTCAATCGCAGCCACCCGCGTGCGCAGCAACACCTCTGCGCCGTGTGCAATCACTCGGTCTTTCAGGCCTGCGGGGAATGCGGAAAAACCATTGATCAGGTGATAGTGCGGCACGTCACCCGCAAAGTCGGCGAGATTCCAGGGGAATCCATCTGCGGCACTCCAGGTCCAGAGGATGCTGTCGTATCCCAGGCTGTCCTGGAGCAGTTGCACCGCACCGCGACCCAGGGTTCGGATCAGCAGGTAATGCAGCGGGGTTTCATACAACGGATAACCCTCGAAGCGGCCCAGCTCACCGACAGCCCGCCATTGCTCGGGGGTCACGGACTTCAGGGTTTCCAGGGTCAGGTCAATGCCGAGGACATCCTTGAAGGCTGGACCCAGCGATCTCACCGCAGCGATGGCCAGCAGGTTCTGCAAGGCTTGCGGATTGCGCAGGTCGTCATCGATCAGATAGGGGATGCAATCCGGATCGAGCAGGTCTGCCTTCTTCATGCGCTTGCCGCGCAGGTAGGCAATGTTGTTCGGGTTGGCGTCGGCCAGTTCTTTGTAGCCCAGGCCGAACGACCGGATCAGATCGTAGGTCAGGCGATGCGACTGGCTAAAGCGCATGCCGCCGAGTTCGACGAAGGTGTCGTTGACGTACGGTGGTTTGACGGATAACAGGCGACCACCGACTCGGTCATCGCTCTCGAACACCTTCACTCGAAGTGAGTTTGCGCTTCGGGAGGCATGGTCTAGCACACGCCAGGCGCTGTACAAGCCGGAGACACCTGCGCCAACGATGGCCAGGTCGATGATGCTGAGAGAGCCTGACATGGACGACATTCCCCTTCGAAGTCTCGGGTGTCAGCGCTGCGGCATGTCCTTGACTCCGAAGACTGAGCCGATCGTCGCATCGTCTGGATTGCAGGGCATCGACGAGATCCATTCTAACCAAACACGTCGTGGTCAACTGAACAGACCCAGTTGTAGGAGCATTGAGGGAATCGCCCGTCTTTCCAAAATCCCGTCCTCGCTATGACGCTCGGATCAGATTCGGTGAGCATGGAGCCATCCAAGGAGCAAAGCCACCATGACGCCTCCCATTCGCATTGATGAGACCACCGGGTTGAAGGCCTTCAATACCCGTGCCGCCAAGGCCACGGACAAGATCGCTGGCAAGGGCTATTCGACCCTGTCGGACGCATCGCTCAAGGTACTGCCGCCACCGCCTGCCGGTGCGGTGTTTAATGCCGAGGAACAGGCGCGATATCGGCAGTTCAAGGAAACCCGCCGCGGCGCGGCCGACTACATCGCCATGGAAGGCGAGTTCGCTCGTTACCTTGAAGACGTCTACTCCGCGCCGCCTGTTCAGCGTGAATCGCTCACCGACGCCTGCGAAATTCTGGTGATTGGTGCAGGCTTTGGTGCGCTGCTGCTCTGGTACAAGCTGCGCGCCGCGGGCTTTCAGGACGTGCGTTTTTGCGAGAAGGGCGGCGATGTCGGCGGCACCTGGTACTGGAACCGCTACCCGGGCATTGCCTGCGACGTGGAGGCGTACAGCTACCTGCCGCTGCTGGAGGAAATGGGCGTCATCCCGTCCATGAAATTTGCCTCGGGTTTTGAAATTCTGGAGTACTGCCAGGCCATGGCCCAGCGCTTTGGCTTTTACGACCGCTGCCTGTTTCACACCACGGTTGAACGCACCGACTGGGATGAAGCCAACGGCCAATGGAAGGTCAGCACCGACCGGGGCGATCGCATGCGGGCGCGCTACGTGGTGCTGGCCAACGGCATTCTCACCACGCCCAAGCTCGCCCGCATTGAAGGCATGGAGACCTTCAAGGGTCACGCCTTTCACACCTCGCGATGGGACTACACCGTCGACCTATCAGCCAAGAGGGTGGGCATCATTGGCACTGGCGCCACGGCGGTGCAGGTCATTCCTGAGCTCGCCAAGGTCGTGAAGACCCTGCACGTGTTTCAGCGCACGCCTTCCACCATCGATGTGCGCGACCAGCGCGCCACCACCCAGGCAGAAATGGATGCCTGGGCTCAGGAACCCGGTTGGGCACTGGCCCGGCGTGAGCGGCTGGCCAAGATTTCTTCAGGCCGCACCGCGCTGCAGGGCAACGACGACTACCTCTCGGGCAAGGTCGCGGACTTCAAAGAACGCAAACAGTATGAGCGGGCGCTCACGCCGCAGGAAATGATCGAGAAACAACTCGATACCAACTTTCGCATCATGGAGCAGATCCGCGCCCGGGTGGATGCCATCGTGCGCGACCCGAACACCGCAGCCGCGCTCAAGCCCTACTACCCCTACGGCTGCAAGCGCCCCACCTTTCACGACGAATTTCTGCCCACCTTCAACCTGCCGCATGTGACCCTGGTAGACACCGCGCCACTGGGTGTCACGCGGATCAATGAACAGGGTGTGGTCCACAACGGCGTGGAATATCCGTTGGATTGCCTGATTTATGCCACCGGCTTTCAGTGGATGGCCACGGCCACCTTCAACATGATCACCGGTCGTGAGGGCAAGACCCTGCGCCAGAAATGGCAGACCGAAGGTGTGAAAACCTTTTTGGGCCTGCATAGCCATGGATTTCCAAACCTGTTCATCATGTCGGGGCCGCAGGGCGGGGGCGGGCAGTTCAACTTCACCATGGGGCTGGAGTCGCACACCGACTATGTGGTCTGGATGCTCAAGACCCTGCGTGAGCGTGGCACTCCGCTCGTGGACATTCAGCCTGACGCCGAACAGGC
Source organism: uncultured Burkholderiales bacterium (assembly GCA_903923345.1). GTDB lineage: Bacteria > Pseudomonadota > Gammaproteobacteria > Burkholderiales > Burkholderiaceae_E > UBA4615. Next base: position 6,498 of record CAIXXI010000104.1, read on the forward strand.
CTACGCCGAGCACTGCCGCAGTGTGGACCTCATGAGTCGACCGCTACGGGACTGCCTGTCTTACTACAACGGCGAGGGCCAGGCCGAGCCTGGCAGTCTTGCCTACTACGGCGGCCCGCAGCGATGGCACGAGCGCCGCAAAGCGGCGCAGTCGAGCCTGGAGCCCTATGTTTTTGGATCAGCCGTTTAGCGCTGCGGCATGTCGGCAAGCCCATAGACCGGGCTGATGGTCGCTTCGGCGGGGATGGGCAGCATGTCGGCGTGCCAGTCTTCCCAGTCAGCGCGCATGCGCGACAGCTGATCGGGATCGCGCGCTGCCAGATTGGCCCGTTCACGTTCGTCGCTCGACAGATCGAACAGGTATTCGTGCTCGTCGACCTTGAGGTATTTCCAGGCGCCTGAGCGCAGGGCGCGTTGCGAGCGATGGTTCATGCGCCAGTACATGGGTCGCTCAAAACACGCCGCTGGGTTTTTGAGTACCGGCAGCATCGACTTGCCATCCAGTGGATAGGCGGGATCGCAGGCCACGCCGGCGGCATCGAGCAAGGTGGCGGTCCAGTCCATGCTCAGGCAGTGCTGGTGGGTGACCGAACCCGGTGCAACACGCCGCGGCCAGCGCGCAATCCAGGGCACGCGGATGCCACCTTCGGTGAGATCCATTTTTCCGCCCACCAGCGGCCAGTTGTCGGAGAAGCGCTCGCCGCCGTTATCGCTGGTGAAAACCACCAGGGTGTTTTCATCCAGGCCATGCACCTTCAAGGCGGCCATCAATTGGCCGATGCCTTCATCCATGTGATGGATCATCCGGCGGTAGGTGTCGATGTTGCCGCCATCCATGTGATAGATCTGACCGCCCAGCTGGTGTGCCAGCGCGCGATCCTCGCGGGTTTCCCAGGGCCAGTGGGGCGCGGTGTAGTGCAGGCTCAGCAAGAAGGGTTCATCAGGCGTTCGGGCTGCGTGTTCAAGGAACAGCCGTGCACGCTCGCTCAGCAGGTCGGTGAGATAGGCATCATGGTGTTGCGGCGTTTCACCCTCCCACAAATCGGGGTTGCCTCGGCTATCCATGTGGGTGAAGTAGTCGAGCCCGCCGGCCATGGCGCCAAAGAACTGCTGATAGCCCGATTTGAGTGGGCCGAAGTGAGGCAGAAAACCCAGGTGCCATTTGCCGATGAGCGCAGTGCGGTAGCCCGCGTTCCGCAGCAGTGAGGGCAGGGTGGGGTGCTCGGGCGGCAGCCCCAGCGTTGCCCGCGTGATCGGGTCGCTGCGCATCGGCTCCTCAGCTGCGGCCCGCAGCCGGTACTGATAGCGACCGGTCATCAGCGCAAACCGAGTGGGTGAGCACACCGATGAATTGGCATAGCCCTGCGTGAAGCGCATGCCTTCGCTTGCCATGGCGTCCAGGTGCGGCGAGACCGGGCCGAAGCTCGCGTCTCGTCCACCGTAGCAGCCCAAGTCCGCATAGCCGAGGTCGTCGGCTACGATGAAAATGAAGTTAGGTCGCGTCATGAAGACGGGTTTTCGCGGCGTGGCCAGCGCTGTCGCAGATCAAGCGCATGCGAAACCGCGGAAGCCAGCAAGGGCAGGACAATCCAGATCCAATCGGCCTGCACCATGGCCGAGCGGGCCGCCAACATCAGAAACAGGCCCGCCAAGAGGTTGGACAAAAAATGACCGAGGCTGAGTCCACGACCGGTGCGCCGATGAAAGAGCCAGAGCGCGGCGATCTCAAGCAGGGTGAATGCAATGACAATGTCGAGCAGGCGCCCGCTTTCGACGAGCGCGTTCACTCAGACCCTGGCCAGGCCAAGCAGATGGGCCATGTCCTTGAAGAAGATGCGAACGTGCGCCATCGGCTTTTTGGCCACCAGCTTCTTGTTCATGTAGGACTCGAAGGTCAGTTGCTGGACGTCCCGGTCTTTGCAGATGCTCACGAAGCGCTCGCGCCGCCGATCGCTCGAGTACCAGAAGCGCTGCATGATGCCGAGTACCCAGAAGACGCGGCCGTGCTCGCGCATGAAGCGCTTGCGTGCGGTGGCCAGTGCGCGAACATCGCCGGTCTGGAGCAGCTGGTGAACCGAATCGGCTGCCAGTGATCCGCCGACCATGGCGTAGTAGATGCCTTCTCCAGAAGCCGGTGCGACCACCCCGGCGGCATCACCAGCCAGCACCACGTCGCGACCATTGTCCCAGCACTTGAGTGGCTTCATCGGCAGCGGTGCGCCTTCGCGACGCAAGGTCGGGGCATCCTGAAGGCCGGTCGCCTCGCGCAGCGAGCCGACGGCAGATCGGAGTGAAAAGCCTTTGTCGGCGCTGCCGGTGCCCACCGACAGGGTGTCTCCATGAGGGAAGACCCAGCCGTAAAAATCGGGCGACAGGCGCCCCTGATACCAGACGTCGCATCGGCTTGCGTCGTAGCCCTCGGGCTTGACCTTCGGCATCGCGATGATCTCGTGATACGCAAAGACATACTCGACATCGCGCGCGCCCGTGATCGCCTGTCTGCCGACGCCGGACTTCGCACCATCGGCGCCGATGATGGCGCGAGCGCGAACCCGGTGAGGTGAGCCTTCGCCCAGAACCCCTCGAGTGCGGCTGCGGTAATGAATGACACTGACCCCATCGGCATCGCGTTCGATACGCTCGAACAGCCCATCGCGGCGCACCGCGCCGGCGCTCGCCGCCCGATTGCGAAGCCATTCGTCGAACTGGTCGCGGTCGACCATGCCGACGAATCCGCCTTCGATCGGGATATCGACATTGATCTGGTTGGGCGAGACCATCCGAGCAGAGGTGGCCCGTGCAACCAGCAGGGATTCAGGGATCGCATAGTCTTTAATCAGACGAGGCGGGATGGCACCACCGCAGGGTTTGATGCGACCCGCCCGATCGAGCAGCAGCACGGAATGGCCTTTGCCAGCCAGCTCATGGGCAGCGGTGGCGCCAGCGGGCCCGCCGCCGACCACCACCACATCGAAGGTCTCGATCTCGTCCATCTGTCTCATCCTCTGTCCAGTACCGGTGTCCGGTACCTGTTTGTTGCCGACGGGGCAGGGGTCCGCGCGTCGTCGCGGTCGATCTGAAATTCACCCTGGTCAGACTGTCCAATGCGAGCCGCCATCCAGGCCGACACGATGAACAGAACCGCCTCCAGACCAAAAACCAGTGCATAAGCTGAGCCGGTATGACCGATCAGCCAGCGTGCGATGTCACTGGCCAGTGCGCCGGCAAGCCCGCCCACACCGAAAGCAACGGCTTGCGCGGCGCCCCACAGGCCCATGCGCACGCCTTCGCGTTGTTCGCGGCCTTCGCCTGCGAGCCGCATCATTGATGCGATGGCGGCAATTGCGAAGGCACCGTTTGCGGCGCCCAGTAAAAACACATTGGCTTGCAGGGGCCATGCAGCACTCGGGGACTGGCCGACTGTTCCGGCCATCACCAGCCCGGCCAGTGCCAGCGCTGAGGCGATGCATCCACCGATGGTCCAGGCACGTAGCGAGCCGAACTGTCGACCGGCCAGGCGACTGCCGGCCAGGGCGGCAATCAGCATGCCGGTGAAGGCACCGCCATGCTGGATGCCCGACAGCTGGGTCGACTGCCCCGGCGTGTAGCCGAAGACCGCACCCGCGAACGGCTCCAGAATGAGGTCCTGCGCGCTGTAAGCCAGCATCGAAACGAAGACGAACACGGTGAACTGTCGGGCAGCGGGCTCATCCCAGACCTGACGCAGCGCCTCAACGAAACGGGGCTTGCTCTGGACGTCGGATTCGATTGGAGCCTGCTTCGGGCCTTCCAGGCGGTAGAGCGCCAAGGCTGTTACGACCACGGCGATCACGGCCACCGTAGTGGTGACCGCAATCAGACGGCTGGACGAGTAGGGGTCGAGCAGCTTGCCGGCCAGTCCGGCGGTCAGCGCGAAACCCAGGATCATCATCAGCCAGACGATGGTTGCTGCAGCCGCACGGCGCTCGGGTGCGACGCGCTTGGCCAGCAGCACCAGCAGGGAGGTGCCGCAGGCACTCACGCCGATGCCGATCACACAGAATGCGGCCACTGCTGCGGCGATCCCGGCCGCCACGTGAGTCGCCATCAGAGCGGTTGCCAGGGCTGCGCACAGGCCGCCGCTGGCCAGCACGATCATCCCGCCCATGATCCAGGGGGTGCGCCGTCCACCCAGGTCGGAGCCGAAGCCCATCCGCGGCCGCAGCCCCTGCATCGCGTAATGCACACCGACCAGCAATCCCGGCAGCAGGGCGGGCAAGGCCAGTTCGACCACCATCACCCGGTTCAGGGTCGAGGTGGTGAGCACGACGATCGCGCCCAGGGCCATCTGTACCAGACCGAGTCGGGCGATGCTGGCCCATCCGAAGGTGTGTGCGCTCATGTCAGTTCGATCCGAGTGAACGCAGCGCCAGTGCGCTGACCATCATGCCCGCCACGAACAAGGGCACGCCAAAGCCGCTGTAGTAGAGCGCGCGCTGCGAAGGGCTGGCCACGAACCAGCGCATCATCAGGAATTGAGCCGCCAGCAGTGCCGCCACACCCGCCGCATGCAGCGGGCAGTCCCAGTGCCACAACAAAGCGATCACCACCCCCTGCGGCACCGCCATCGTCCAGCTGGCGACGTGGGCTGCGCGGTCGACGCCCAGCTGCACAGGCAAAGAGGCGACGCCCATCTGGCGGTCGCCTTCGACCGATTTGAAGTCGTTCAGGGTCATGATGCCGTGAGCGCCCAGGCTGTACAGACCCGCCAGTGCCAGCGATCGGCCATCCGGCATGGCGCCCCCGGCCATCACTGCCGCGCCGGTGACCCAGGCCAGGCCTTCGTAGCACAGGCCGCAGGCGGCATTGCCCCACCAGCCGTTCTCCTTGAGGCGGATGGGCGGGGCACTGTAGGCCCAGGCCAGAAGCAATCCGGCCAGTCCGGCTGCGAAGGCAAAGGGCCCCAGGGTACTGGCCACCGCCACGGACAGGGCTGTCCAGAGGATCGCAACGTAAAGGCCCCAGTGGCCGGGCATGCGTCCGGAGGGAATGGCCCGCTCGGGTTGGTTGATCGCGTCGACATGGCGGTCGTACCAGTCATTGACCGCCTGACTCGCCGCGCAAACCAGAGGCCCGGCCAGCAGGATGCCGGCACAGATCAGCAGCCAGTGTCCTTGCGGCGAAACACCTGAGGCGACCACGCCGCAGGCAAACGCCCACATGGGAGGGAACCAGGTGATTGGCTTGAGGATTTCGGCAACGGTGGACAGGGCCGGTCGGGTCATGGGGTCAGTCTGCCCGTGACGCACGAGAGCGTCAACCTTGGTTTACACTTGCTTGGAATTCAATGTTGTCGCTGGAGAGTTACCGATGAGGTCGAACACGCCCTTTCCCAGGTTTGAAGCAGGCCAGACATGGCCGCGGGCGTCAAAATGAGCGATAGCCGTCCTCATGCCGTCGTCATTGGTTCCGGTCTGGGCGGCCTGGCCGCAGCGATCCGTCTGGGCGCCAAGGGCTGGCGCGTCACCGTTCTGGAAAAACTCGACGGCCCGGGCGGTCGAGCCTATGTCTATCGTCGCGACGGCTTCACTTTTGATGCCGGACCGACGATCGTGACCGCGCCCTTCCTGTTCGATGAACTCTGGACACTGTGCGGCAAGCGGCGCGCTGACGAGGTCGAACTGCGGGCCATGGACCCCTTCTACCGGGTTCGCTTTCACGATGGCACCTGGTTCGACTACACCGGCGACCCTGAGCGCATGCGGGCCGAGGTGGCGAAATTCTCGCCGCAGGACGTCGCCGGTTATGAAGGCTTCATGCGCGACGCCGAAAAGTGCTATCGCCTGGGTTTCGAGGGCATGGCCGAGACCGCCTTTGATTCATTTGGCGATCTGCTCGCGGCGATCCCCTCGTTCACCCGGATGAAGGCCTGGAACAGCATCCACACCCTGGCTGCATCGCATTTCAAGCATCCGAAGCTGCGCATCGTTTTCAGCTTTCACCCGCTGCTGATTGGTGGCAATCCGTTTTCGGTGACCAGTGCCTATGCATTGATTGCCTCGCTCGAGCGTCGTCATGGTGTGCACTGGGCCATGGGGGGCACCGGCGCACTGGTGCGCGGCCTGGTGCGGCTCATCGAAGGGCAGGGCACGCCGATCCGGTACGGCGCCGAAGTCAGCCGCGTGCTGGTCACCAACGGCCGGGCCAGCGGCGTGGAACTGGCCAGCGGCGAGCGCATCGATGCCGACATCGTGGTCTCGAATGGCGACACCGCCTGGACCTATCGCAACCTGGTCGAGCCGCAATACAGAAAGCACTGGACCGATTCGAGGTTGGCGGCAAGCCGGTATTCGATGAGCCTGTTTGTCTGGTACTTCGGGACGCGTCGGCAGTTTCCGGATGTGCCGCACCACATGATGGTGCTGGGGCCGCGCTACAAGGAACTGCTGGACGACATCTTCAAGCGGCATCACCTGGCCGAGGATTTCAGCCTGTACCTGCACAGGCCGACCGCGACCGACCCGTCGATGGCGCCCGCAGGTTGCGATGCCTTCTATGTGCTGTCGCCGGTTCCGCACCTGGACAGCGGCACCGACTGGGCGGCGCACGGTGATCGCTACCGGGATGCGATCGCCCGCGCGCTGGATGAATCGGTGATGCCGGGGCTGCGCGACTCCATCGTCACCTCGTTCTATCTGACGCCGCAAGACTTCCAGGACCGGCTGCTGTCCTACAAGGGTGCTGCCTTCGGCATGGAGCCGCTGCTGCTGCAAAGCGCCTGGTTCCGTCCTCACAACCGCAGCGAAGACCTGGAAGGGCTGTATGTGGTCGGCGCGGGCACGCATCCGGGCGCCGGGATGCCCGGTGTGTTGGCTTCGGCCAAGTCACTGATGTCGGTGCTGCCAGACCCGTCGACTCTTAAAGCGGGGTCGGGGCTCAGGGCACGCTGAATCCGGCCTGATCGAATCGGCGCCTCAGCGGCCGGCCGAAGCGAGCCTTCAGCGCGAGATCTGGATCGAGCGGCGCCGGGCGATCGGATCGAGCGAGGCCATCAGTGTCGCCGCGGCGAGCCGGCCCGACAGGGCCGCCATCGGCACACCTGCACCCGGATGGGCGCTGCCGCCGGCCAGCCAGAGCCCGTCGATGGCGCTGCGGGCGTCGGGTCGGGCGAAGGCCGACATCCAGCCGTGCGAAGACCGGCCATACAGTGCACCGCCGGTGGCCGGGAACAAACGGTGGAAGTCCCTGGGTGAGGTCGTCACGGAGGAGCCCGGAGTGTGCTCGACGGTCAGTCCACACCGGCTGAGCAAGGCGAAAGCCCGGTCGCCACAGGCCTGGATCGCGGCGTCGCTCAGTTCGGGTGAGTTGGAGGCGTCGCCATCGGGCGGGGCATTGACCAGGCACAACAGTCGCTCGGGCTGGGCCGGGCCGGATGCTTCGCGGGGCTGGTCGGTGCGGTCCTGGGCGCAGACATAGACTGTGGGTTGAGTGGGCAGTCGACGGCCCTTGAAAATGTCCCGGAACTCGCTGGCATAGTCGTCATCGAAAAAGACGTTGTGTCGGACAAGGTCGAATCCATGGGTCGGTGCATGAATCGACCAGGTCAGCGCGGAAAGTGAGCGATCGCTTACGGCTGTTGGCCGGCAGGCTTGAGCAGCGTCGCCGCCCAGCAGGCCGCTGCTCAAGGCATTCACGTCGCCGTTGAAGACCACCTCATCCGCTTCGATTCGTTCGCCGTCATCGAGCTCCACAGCCCGCACACGGCCGCGTTCGATGACGATGCGCCGACAGTTCGCCTGGCAGCGGATGAGAACGCCATGACGTCTGGCCAGCCCGGCCAAGGCTCGGGCGAGTTCGATCATGCCGCCCCGGATCGCCCAGACACCCTGCATTTCGACCTGCGCAACCAGCATGAGGGTGGCGGGTGCATCGAACGGCGAGGAGCCGCAGTAGGTTGCATAGCGGCCGAACAACTGCTGCAAGCGGGGGTCATGGAAGTGTCGCGACAGGGCATTCCAGAGAGTGCGAAACGGGCCCAGACCGGTCAGGACGGCTGTGCCGCGCAGGCCGATCGAGCGGGTCAGTCCGAGGGCATCCGGCCGTGATGACCGCATGTAGGGCCCCTCGAGGGTTTGATAAACGCGATGCGCCTGCTCGCAGAACGCTAAAAACCGTCGGGACTCGGCGGGACTGCTGAACTCGGCGATCGCCTGGGCGGAACGCTCGGTGTCAGCGAAGAGGTCGAGCTGTCCGCCACGGCTCCAGGCATGTCGGGCCAGAATCTCCAGTGGTTCCAGAGTAAGCACTGACTCAAGCTCAACACCCGCCTGGGCAAAGAGATCGTCGAATACCCAGCGCATGGTGAACACAGTCGGGCCGCTGTCGATGGCCGCCGTGCCGGCTCGGACCTGGCGCAGTTTGCCGCCCGGTTCAGCTGCCCGTTCAAGCAGGGTGACCGGCAATCCCTGGCGGGCGAGGTCGATGGCGGCGACCAGTCCGGCGACGCCGCCGCCGACGACGACGATCCGACGATCAGGCAAGGGCGCGGCCTTTCCAGGTGCCCTGGACCTCACACAGGGTGAATCGGACGAACATCGATTCGGAAAAGAACTTTCCGCGAGCGGCCGCGACGATCGCCTCCTGATGGGCACCGCTTCGCGCATAGGCGTCCATCGAGGCAACGTCATTCCAGATGCTGAAGGTGGCTTGCCGAAGCAACGGTGCCTCACCCAGTCCCACCGCCAGTCGAACGCCGCGAGCGCGCTCAAGCGATCGCTCGGCCGCCGGCTGCATGCGCCAGAACGCGGCTGCCCGGTCAGGTCGGATCGACGCCCGGGTCAACGATGCGACCGGGCCAGACGTGGGCGCGGACGCGCTGGTCGCCAGAGGGGAGGCCGACCAGCTGCCGCGACTCGAGTAGGCCCGCAGGCGAACCGTGCACCACTCGCGCGCACGCTGTCTCCAGGGATCAAGTCCTCCACCGACACCCTGAAAGTGGTCTGCATGGGCATCGGTCTCGAAGACGCAGAACAGTCCCTGAACCGAAGCACTCGGTCTGAGTCCAAACCCGCCTTCGTGACCACTGCCCAGCACTTTGGCGAATCGCAGCCCGGGAATGCCGCTCAGGGCACGCTCCCGCATCACGATCCTCGACCAGCCCCACAGGCGACCCGCCTGCTCGAAGTCGATGAGCGCCACCAGTACGACCGGGCCGATGCCAGACACCGGCGCCGCCTCGACCGGGTCAGGCCGCTCCGTCTGCGCTCTCGGCCGGGGGCTCGCCGAATCCATAGCGGCGCAGCTTCACGTACAAGCTTTGGCGAGACAGGCCCAGCATCTCTGCTGCGGCAGCCCGGTTGTCGCGGGTCAGGTGAAGCGCCGCTTCGATGCACATCTGCTCAATCAGGTCAGTGGTCTGGCCGACGATGTCCTTGAGCGGCACGCGCCCGACCAGTTCGGTCAGTTGACTGACCGCTCGCGACAGTCCGGAGTCTTCCCGGGCGTCGGTCTGCGGCCTGCGGCCGACATCCCTGAGCGTAAAGCCCAGGCAGGGCATCTTCGAATCGAGCACCGCGGCAGCGGAAATCTCCACTGAAGTGTCGTTGCCGAAACGGCTGCGGATCACGGTCGGGAACAATCGGACTGACTCCCCCTGACGCAGCGACGCCATCATCACGCCCAGATCGACACCTGAGCGGCCCAGCCAGCGGTCGAGCGACTCACCGATCACGGACTCGGTGGAGTCGACCTGAACCATCTCGGCGAAACTCTGATTGGCGTAGATCACACGGCCTGATGGCTCGGTGACCACCATGGCGTCGGGCGCCCGGTCAAGGGCTGCCAGGACATGCCGGCGAGCAGCCGGTTCCGCTTCGGCGCCCGCCGTCGACGGATTGGAGATGCGGATGAGAAACAACGTGCTGTTGTCGAGTCGAAAAACGGATGCGTAGACATCCACCTCGCCGGAGCCCACGATGCCCAGCCGTTGCGGGTCGGCATGGGTGTGTCGGGCACCGCGGATGGAATCGAGCAACACCATCAGCTTGGCAATGCTGCCCTGCTCGAAACACTCGGCCACGGCGCGCCCGAATAGGCCCTTGCCTTTCTCGCCAAACAGTCGGTTGGCGGCCGGATTGGCCTCGACGACCTTGAGCGAGCTGGCATCCACGATCAGCACCGGCTCGGAGACCGCCTGGAACAAGGCGCGATAGCGGGATTCGAGTTGGCGCAGGCGGGTGTAATCGCGCTGCATGGCTTGCTGAGCCGAGACAAGCCGCTGCTGTATTGAGGTGAACTGGCGCAAATCGCGCCCGATCGCGACGACTTGCCCTTCGGGGCCGGCCTGGATGGTCGAATACAGCACCGGTATGTCGGCGCCTTCGGCCACCGCATGGTTGACATGCCGCCACTGCTGCTGGGCCGTGCCGGCAGCATCCTTGAGCAATGCCTTGATCTTCGGGCGGCTCTCCACGGTCACCGTCTCGGCCCAGGGTCGTCCGATCCAGCCGGACTGACCGATATCGGCGAGTTCGCGGTTGCCGACCGAGACATCCCGAATCACGCCATCTGCATCCACCAGCAGCGCGACATCGGCTGCGGTGGCGATCAGGGAGGCCGTTTCGGCCGGTTGAAGACCGGAGAAAGCCAGTTTGAGTGAATCAGGCGGGTTCACGAAGGATGTGTGTGGAAGCGAAGGGGCTGGGAGATTGCTGGACGCGAATGGGCGTCACGGCACCGAAATGCCGAGAGACATTCTAAGAAGGATCGCTTTGCTGGCTTGGTCGACGGCATCTCGGGCGTCTCGGGCGGTGAGGTCGGCGCCAACCGCTGCGATCAGCTCAGGGCGGCACTCAAACACCGGACCACCCGCCATCACCAGGACGCCGGGATTTCGAGACACCTTACGCAGCGAAGCGATCACCGATTGCATGGACTCGGCTTGAGCATCCGTGCTGGCCGACAGGCCGATCAGGTCGAACCAGTCCTTGCTGACGACGGATTCGAGTTCCGCCACATCCCGGCAGGTATCGTTCCAGACGTCCCAGTTGGCGCGCCGGAAAAACTCGGCAAGCATCAGCACACCCAGAGTGTGATCCGAATTCGGCATCGAACACAGCAGCGCTCGTCGGCCACTCATGTCGGCTTCAACGGACAGCACCTGGGGAACCTGATGGAGTTCGAAGAGGATGGCCTGGATCCGGCACAGGCCGATCGTCACTTGAGTGAAGTCGCACTCATCGGCGTCCCAGCGTTCACCGAGCTGCCGGGCTGCGGGCGCCAGCAGTTCGAGCAGCACCTGCTCGAGCGAGACCTGGCGATCACGAAACGATTCAACGAAGCTTTCGCAGGCAGCGGCGTCGTCTGCAATCAAAAGGTCGGCCAGGGAGCTGACATCCGAATCGTTCGGCGGGCGCACCTGCGGACCCGCCTTGTCTAGAAAGGCATGACTCGAGCCTCGGTTGGCAAGCATGAGTCTGGGGACCAGTTCCATTTCGATGGCCTGTTGCAGCCTGGCCTGAAATTGCCAGCGGCTGGGGTCCGACACCTGAGTGTCGGTCTCCGTCGAAGCCGGCATGCCGGAAGCGTCCCCCGAGGGACGAGCGACACCGCTGTGTTGAGTCAATCGAGCCATGTACCACCTCCCTGGATCCGGATCGTCTGCGGACAAACCACTTCGAGCATTTACCCGACTGTTTGAACGGATCCGAACGGTTGGCGGCAGAACGTCGGGTAAAAAACCCGATCGACCGACCGCATCAGTGTTTTGAGTGCCTGCTTCAGTGTCGATCCCGAACCTGCAAGTGTCAAGCCGGGCTGTCACGGAACAGTCTCAACGCATCGTGTCATGCGTGCTGATCGTACGGAACACGCTCACACCCTACTGTCAGAATAAATTTACGTCAACAAAAGTTGACAGTACTCCGTGTCACGGCTAGATTGGGCTCATGAACACCATGACGGACGGACAGAGCCGGGCGGTGCAGTCTCGCCGACCAGGCGCCAGACCACCCCTGTACAGCAAGGAGGAGCGCCTTCGACGCGACGCGTCCGTCTGGACGACCGTGCAGGGAGTCCTCGCGCCGCTGCAGTTCCTCGTTCTGCTGGTGAGCCTTGTCCTCGTGTGGCGATTTCTGTCGACCGGGCAGGGGGAGTCCGCTGCCACGGTGTCGATCGTCATCAAGACCCTCACCCTCTACACCATCATGGTCACGGGATGCATCTGGGAGAAGGCGGTCTTCGGCGTCTGGCTCTTTGCCCCGGCGTTCTTCTGGGAAGACATGGTCAGCATGCTGGTGCTGGCCTTGCACACCGCCTACCTGATCGCGCTGTTCACCGGTGCCCTCGATACCCGGCAGCAGATGATCCTGGCGCTGGTCGCCTACGCCACCTATGCGGTCAACGCGATTCAATTTGTTCTGAAGCTCAGGGCCGCTCGGCTCAGTGCAGCCGACGCTGACCTCTCGCCCGTGACACAGGGGGCCAGTGCATGAGTCCGGTGATCCCGATCCGCACCCAATCCGCTGGGTGTGATGACCAGCCGGTGCTGCGCGAGCGCGGGCAGCGCGAAGTCTTCTGTGGCCTGACCGGCATCATCTGGCTTCACCGCAAGATCCAGGATGCGTTCTTTCTGGTGGTGGGCTCGCGCACCTGCGCCCACCTGATCCAGTCGGCCGCTGGTGTGATGATCTTTGCCGAGCCTCGGTTCGCCACCGCGATCATCGATGAGCGTGACCTTGCCGGACTCGCAGATGCAAATGAGGAACTCGATCGGGTCGTCACCCGCCTGCTCGAGCGCCGCCCCGACATCCGGATGCTGTTTCTGGTCGGCTCCTGCCCCTCCGAAGTCATCAAGCTGGACCTGTCGCGTGCCGCTCAACGACTCGGCGCCCGGTTCTCACCGAACGTTCGAGTGCTGAACTATTCCGGCAGCGGCATCGAGACCACTTTCACTCAGGGTGAAGACGCCTGCCTGGCTTCGATGGTCGAGTCCATGCCAGTCGCCCAGGCATCTGCTGCCCCCTCGCTGCTGGTGGTGGGCACCCTGCCGGATGTGGTCGAGGATCAGTTTCGCCGTCTGTTCGGCGAGATGGGCGTCGGCCCGGTCGATTTCTTTCCGCCGCGGGATTCCGGCGGACTGGCACCGATCGGCCCGAACACCCGCATCCTGCTTGCCCAGCCCTTTTTGGGTGAGACCGCCCGACTCCTCGAGGCCCGGGGTGCAAGCCGTCTTGCAGCGCTGTTTCCGTTTGGCGAAGAAGGCACGACCGCATGGCTGAAAGCGGCTGCCGATGCCTGGGGCGTGAGCGATGAGCGCTTTGAGGCAGCCGTCGGACCCAGCAGGGAGCGTGCTCGCAGGGCGCTCGCCCGCCAGCGCGAGCAACTGGCCGGGCGCAGTGTTTTCTTCTTCCCGGATTCGCAGCTCGAGCTGCCGCTGGCGCGGTTCCTGTCCCGTGAACTCGGCATGAGCCTGGTCGAGGTCGGTACGCCCTATCTGCATCGTCAGCACATGGCGCCGGAACTGGCCCTGCTGCCGCAGGGGACCCAACTGTCAGAGGGCCAGGATGTCGAACGCCAGCTTGATCGCTGCCGGACCGCCCGCCCCGACATCGTGGTCTGCGGGCTCGGTCTGGCCAATCCGCTCGAGTCCGAAGGCATGACCACGAAGTGGTCGATCGAACTCGTGTTCACCCCCGTTCACGGCTACGAACAGGCGGCCGATCTGGCCGAGCTGTTCTCGAGGCCGCTGCTTCGTCGCAGCAAGATCGCAGCCTGAGGTCGGATCTCCATGCAACTGACGCTCTGGACATACGAGGGCCCGCCACACGTCGGCGCAATGCGGATTGCGACGGCGATGAAAGGGCTGCATTACGTCCTGCATGCGCCGCAGGGCGACACCTATGCCGACCTGCTCTTTACGATGATCGAGCGACTGCCCAGTCGCCCGCCGGTCACCTACACCACCTTCCAGGCGCGCGATCTGGGCGGTGACACCGCCGAACTGTTCAAGCGTGCGGCGCGTGAAGCCTTCGAACGCTTCACGCCGCAGGCGATGATTGTCGGGGCTTCCTGCACCGCTGAACTCATTCAGGACGACCCGGGTGGTCTGGCCAAGGCACTGGACCTGCCGATTCCCGTCGTGCCACTTGAGCTGCCGTCCTATCAGCGCAAGGAAAACTGGGGCGCCAGCGAAACCTTCTACCAGCTGGTTCGCAACCTCGCGCAAGCGCGCCAGCGCCCGCCTCGTGCCGAAGGCGAGCGGGCCTTGTGCAACATTCTCGGACCGACCGCGCTGGGTTTTCGCCATCGCGATGACCTGCGCGAAGTGACTTCGCTTCTGGATGCACTGGGTGTGGCCATCAACGTCGTCGCACCGCTGGGCGCCACGCCTGAAGATCTGGCACGTCTGGGCGAGGCCGATTTCAACGTCGTGATGTACCCGGAAACCGCAGCGCAGGCCGCGAACTGGCTGTCGCGCCAGTTAAAGCAGCCAATGACGCGGGTGGTTCCGATCGGTACACAGGCCACGATCGAGTTTGTCCGCGAGGTGGCTGCACTGGCAGGGGTTGACCCCGAGCCGGTGATTGCCCGTGGGTCGAGGGCGACCTGGTATTCGCGCTCGGTCGATTCCACCTATCTCACCGGCAAGCGGGTCTTTGTGTTCGGTGATGCCACCCATGCAATCGCTGCGGCACGGATTGCCCAGAAGGAGCTCGGTTTCACGGTGGTGGGTCTGGGCACCTACAGCCGGGAATTCGCTCGCGAAGTCCGGGAGGCGGCGAAGTCCTATGGGATCGAGGCGCTGATCACGGATGACTATCTTGAAGTCGAGGAGCAGGTCGCTGCCTTGCAGCCTGAGCTGATGCTCGGCACGCAGATGGAACGACACATTGCCAAGCGTTTAGGCATTCCGTGCGCTGTGATTTCCGCTCCGGTGCATGTCCAGGACTTCCCGGCGCGCTACTCGCCCCAGATGGGCTTCGAGGGTGCGAACGTGCTGTTCGACACCTGGGTTCACCCGCTGATGATGGGCCTCGAAGAGCACCTGCTGACCATGTTCCGGGGCGACTTCGAGTTTCATGATGCTGCACCGGCATCGCACCTGGGTCGCACTGCACCGGCGGCGATGGCCTCACCGCAGCGCGAGAGCGCCCAGGTGATCGATGCGCCGGAGCCCAGCGTGGCGGACTCACTGCAACCCGCCCCGCTCGAGACCTCGATTGCAGCCGAGCCGATCGCCATGCCTGCTGCGGCCGCCGCGACGGCGGGTGCGGCCAGCTGGGCCGACGATGCCCGGGCCGAGCTGCAAAAGATTCCGTTCTTCGTGCGAGGCAAAGCGCGACGCAACACCGAACGCTTCGCGCTGGAGCGCGGTGTGGCCCTGATCACAGTGGAGACCCTCTACGATGCGAAGTCGCACTTCGGCCGGTGACGCCACGCCGGTGAACGTCGTCATCGTGACGATGGACACCCACCTGGCCAGCGCGACCCACCGCGCGCAGGCGGCGTTGCTGCGCGAAGTGCCGGGCTTGAACCTGACGCTGCATGCCGCATCAGAGTGGAGTGCGAATCCGGCAGGGCTTGAGCAATGCCTGGCCGACATCGCAAGCGGTGACATCGTGGTGGTCACGATGCTGTTCCTGGAAGACCACTTTCTGCCGCTGATGCCGGCACTGACCGCGCGCCGCGATCAATGCGATGCCCTGATCTGCATGATGTCGGCTTCGGAAGTGGTCAAGCTCACGCGGCTGGGTCGCTTCGACATGAGCAAGCCGGCCTCGGGTCCGATGGCACTGCTCAAGAAATTGCGCGGTGACAACAAGGACAAGGCAGCCACGGGCGGTGCCGCACAGATGAAGATGCTGCGGCGCATCCCTCAGCTGTTGCGCTTCATCCCCGGGACGGCCCAGGATGTGCGCGCCTATTTCATGACCCTTCAGTACTGGCTGGGTGGCTCAGAAGAAAACATCCGCAACATGGTCCGATCGCTGGTCGATCGTTATGCCGATGGTCCGCGCCGGGTGCTGCGAACCGGCGGCAAATCAGCCGAGCCGGTTGAGTATCCGGAACTCGGTGTCTATCACCCGCGGATGCCGGGCCGATTGGCCGAGTCGGTCGATCAGTTGCCGGCGCTGCCCGATGGCATCACACACACCGCAACCGTCGGCGTGCTGATGCTGCGCTCCTATCTGCTGGCTGGTAATTCCGGCCATTACGACGGGGTCATCGCAGCGCTCGAGGCGCGCGGCCTGAAAGTCATTCCCGCATTTGCAGCCGGACTCGATGCACGTCCGGCCATTTCCCGCTTCTTCACCCGAGAGGGCGCGACCACCATCGACGCGCTGATTTCACTCTCGGGCTTTTCTCTTGTGGGCGGCCCCGCATACAACGATGCGAAGGCCGCCGAAGATGTGCTGGCTGAACTCGATGTGCCCTACCTGGCAGCGCATCCGGCTGAATTCCAGACCCTGGATCAGTGGGGTGGATCGGAGCGGGGTTTGCTGCCGGTCGAGTCGACGATCATGGTCGCGATTCCTGAGCTCGACGGCGCCACCGGCCCCATGGTGTTCGGCGGCCGACCGGGTGCCCGTGGCGTTTCGTGCAATGGCTGCGCCCATCGCTGTACCTTCGACAGCACGGAAGTCGCCCAGGACATGAGCTCCTGCCCGGAGCGAGCGAGCATGCTCGCCGCGCGGGTCGACAAGCTGATCGCCATGCGCCGTGCCGAGCGCGCGCAGCGCAAGGTTGCGATCGTGCTGTTCAATTTCCCACCCAATGCCGGCAACATCGGCACAGCCGCATACTTGTCCGTGTTCGAATCACTCTGGAACACGCTGCGGGGGATGAAAGCGCAAGGCTATCGGGTTGATCTGCCGGAAAGCCTGGAGGCGCTGCGTGAGGGCTTGCTTCAAGGCAATGCCAGCCAGTACGGTACCGATTCCAATGTCCACACGGTGATACCCGCCGAGGACCATGTCCGCCGTGAGCGCTGGCTCAAGGACATTGAAGCGCAGTGGGGCGCTGCACCCGGGCGTCAGCTCAGCAACGGCAACGGCATCTTCGTGCTCGGCCGGCAGTTCGGCAATGTGCTGGTCAGCGTCCAGCCGTCCTTCGGTTATGAAGGCGATCCGATGCGCCTGCTGTTCGAAAAGGGCATGGCCCCGACCCATGCCTTCTCGGCGTTCTACCGCTACCTGCGTGAAGATTTTGCGGCCCACGCCGTGCTGCATTTCGGCACGCACGGCGCACTGGAATTCATGCCGGGCAAACAAACGGGTCTGTCAGGATCGTGCTGGCCTGACCGGCTGATCGGTGATCTGCCCAACCTGTATCTGTATGCCTCGAACAATCCTTCCGAGGGTGCGATTGCCAAGCGGCGTGCAGGCGCGACCCTGATCAGTTACCTGACGCCGCCGATCGCTCAGGCTGGTCTGTACAGCGGACTGGTCGATCTCAAGGCGTCGATCGAGCAGTGGCGCAGCCTGGAGCCCTTAGCCCAGTCGCAGCGTGACGAACTCGCGCAGCTGATTCAGTCGCAGGCTTTCGAACTGGATCTGATTCCGGCGCAGGCCGATTGGAATGCGCAACCTCAGGGTGATGCGGACGCGCGCATCGCGGCACTGGGCGAGCAGGTGCTTGAACTTGAATACTCGCTGATTCCCAGCGGCTTGCACGTTGCGGGCAAGGTGCCGACCCCCGCCGAGCGCATCGACATGCTGCTGGCGATGGCCGACGCCTCCAACGGCATCCACCTCGAGCGAAGTGCTGTTGAAGTGCTCGTGAATGAGGGTGATGTGAAGCAGGCCCTGACGCAATCAGGTCTGGGACATCAGGCTGAATCGCAGGCGCTGTTTGAGCAGCTTCAAAAGGCTGATCGCTTGCTGAGCGTGGACCATGAGATCGAGGGCATCCTGCGGGCACTCGATGGCCGCTTCATCCGCCCCTCGCCGGGCGGCGACATCCTGCGCACAGTCGATGTCCTGCCGACAGGCCGCAACCTGCATGGCTTTGACCCGTTCCGGATCCCGAGCACGTTTGCCATGCGCGACGGTGCGCGCCAGGCTCAGCGTCTGATCGATTGCCACCTGCAGTCAGGCCAGAGCTTTCCGGAGTCGATTGCGCTGGTCCTGTGGGGCAGCGACAACCTGAAGAGCGAAGGTGGCCCGCTGGCGCAGGCTCTGGCGCTGATGGGTGCGATGCCGCGCTTTGACAGTTATGGGCGCATTGCTGGTGCAACGCTCGTGCCGCTTTCGACACTGGGTCGGCCCCGGGTCGATGTGGTGGTCTCGATCTCGGGCATCTTCCGCGACCTCATGCCGCTGCAGATCAGGCTGCTGGCCGAAGCGGCCTTCATGGCGGCTTCGGCAGACGAGCCGCTCGAGCAGAACTTCATTCGCAAGCATGCGCTGGCCTATCAGCAGGAGCATGGCTGCACGCTCGAAATCGCATCGCTTCGGGTGTATGGCAATGCCGAAGGTGCCTACGGCTCGAACGTCAACAACCTCGTCGAGAGCAGCCGCTGGTCAGAGGAAGACGAGCTGGCCGAAACCTATTCGCGTCGCAAGGGATTCGCATACGGTCGCAGCGGCCAGGCGGTTGCGCAATCGGCCTTGATGCAAAGCGTGCTGGCCAATGTGCAGCTGACCTACCAGAACCTGGATTCGGTCGAGTTGGGCGTCACCACGGTCGACAACTACTTCGACACCCTCGGTGGCATCACCGGTGCGGTCAAGCGTGCTCGCGGCGGTCAGACACCGACGGTCTATATCGGCGACCAGACCCGCGGCGAGGGGACGGTGCGCACCTTGCAGGAACAGGTCGATCTGGAGACACGCACGCGTATGCTCAACCCGAAGTGGTACGAGGGCATGCTCAAGCATGGTTATGAAGGGGTGCGGCAAATCGAAGTGCATGTCACCAACACGATGGGCTGGTCGGCCACCACGGGGCAGGTTCAGCCCTGGGTCTACAAGCAGCTCTCCGAGACCTTCATGCTCGATCCCGAGATGCGCGACCGTCTCGCACAACTCAACCCCACTGCGTCGGCGCGGGTGGCCAACCGGCTGCTCGAGGCGTCCGAACGCAATTACTGGACGCCCGATGAGCAGACCCTCGACGCCTTGAGAATGGCGAGCGAAGAACTCGAGGATCGGCTTGAAGGTGTCTTTGAAGGAGTCTCTGCATGACCGTAGCAACCGTTCCTTTCGCAGAGATCAAGCGCCCCTCGGCCCGCCGCGACGGCGAGGGCAGCGTTCAGGTGCAACTTGATCCCAACCTGAAGATCGGCAACGCCAAGGTCTTCGCGGTGTACGGCAAGGGGGGCATCGGCAAGAGCACCACCTCGTCGAACCTGTCGGTGGCGTTTTCAAAACTGGGCAAGCGCGTGCTGCAGATCGGCTGCGACCCCAAGCACGACTCGACCTTCACGCTCACCAAGAAGCTGATGCCAACGGTGATCGATGTGCTCGAGTCGGTCGACTTTCATGCCGAGGAATTGCGCCTGGAGGACTTCGTGTTCGAGGGCTACAACGGTGTGATGTGCGTCGAGGCGGGCGGCCCGCCGGCCGGCACCGGCTGCGGCGGTTATGTGGTCGGCCAGACGGTGAAGCTGCTCAAGGAGCATCACCTGCTGGAAGACACCGACGTGGTGATTTTCGATGTGCTTGGTGATGTGGTGTGCGGAGGCTTTGCCGCACCGCTGCAGCATGCCGATCGAGCCCTGATCGTGACCGCCAATGATTTCGATTCGATCTTCGCGATGAACCGGATCGTTCAGGCCATCAACGCCAAGGCCAAGAACTATAACGTCAGGCTCGGCGGTGTGATCGCCAACCGAAGCCGCGACACCGACCAGATCGACCGCTTCAACGACCGGGTGGGTTTGAAGCGCATGGCGCACTTTCCCGACCTGGATGTGATCCGGCGCAGTCGTCTGAAGAAGTCGACGCTCTTCGAGATGGAGTATTCGCCCGAACTCGAGGCAGTGCAAAACGAATACCTGCGACTGGCTGCTTCGTTGTGGGCGGGCACCGATCCGCTGGCGCCCGAGGCGCTCAAGGATCGCGACATTTTCGATTTGCTTGGATTCGACTGAGAGACCTGAGATGAGCCACATCCCCTATCAGGATCGTCGAAGTCAGATCGAGCAGTACTTCGACCGCACCGCCGTCGAAGCCTGGGAGCGGCTGACTTCGTCTGCACCGGTCAGCGGCATTCGCGCCACGGTGCGCGCCGGCCGCGACCAGATGCGGGCCACCATGCTCAGTTATCTGCCGCAGGATCTCAGTGGCCGGCGCATTCTCGATGCCGGATGCGGTACCGGTGCGATGGCGGTCGAACTGGTTCGGCGCGGCGCTGAAGTGCTGGCGATCGACCTGTCTCCCAATCTGGTTGCAATCGCCCGGGAGCGGCTTCCCGCAGACATCGATCCCTCGAAAATCGATTTTAGATCGGGCGACATGCTTGATTCCGAACTCGGTTACTTTGATCATGTGGTGGCGATGGACTCGCTCATCCACTATGAATCCCTGCATGTGGTTCGAGCCGTGGGTGCGCTGTCTGCGCGCACGGTCGATTCGATCGTGATCAGCTTCGCACCGAGAACGCCCCTGCTGGCGGCCATGCGCTTAGTGGGTCGAGCCTTTCCGCGGGCCGACCGTGCACCATCGATCGTGCCGGTTTCGGAAGTGACCCTGATGCAGTCGATTGCCCGATCGCCTGTGCTGTCCGGTTGGGAGACCGGCCGGATGCGGCGGATCAGCACCGGCTTTTACACCTCACAGGCGCTGGAACTGAGGCGACCCGAATGAAGTCATCCC
>CAIXXI010000105.1 GCA_903923345.1 uncultured Burkholderiales bacterium
AGTGGATCGCCGAGGCTGTTGCCACAGCCGGGTTGTTGCTGGTCATCCTGCGTGCACCGGCGGCACGGGTAGCCCCCATGGTCGCCGCGTACATCGGTGCGGCCTACTGGTTCACCGCCTCAACCTCGTTTGCCAATCCGGCGGCGGCGTTTGGGCGAATGTTCAGCGACAGCTTTGCCGGCATCGCTCCGGCAAGTGCACCGGGCTTCGTGATAGCGCAGTTGATCGGCGCGGCTGTCGGTTTGGCTATCAACCACGCATTGAATCCAGGCCGCGTCCCCGCTGCCGATGGGAAGAGGACAGTTTGACGTGTCGATCCTTGACCTGAGTCTGCCCAACATCGACCAAGCGCTGTTCGACTCACCCACCGGTGGTCGCTTCGCAGGTGTGGGAACCTCATCGCACGCCCCGCGCTTCTTGCTGCTCTACGGATCGCTGCGCGACCGTTCGTACAGCAAACTGCTGACCCTAGAAGCTGCGCGCCTGCTGATCGCGATGGGTGGTGAGGTACGGGTGTTCGATCCTGCCGGCCTGCCACTGCCGGATTCCGCACCGGAGACCCACCCGAAGGTTCAGGAACTGCGTGACGCCGCGGCCTGGGCCGAAGGAATGGTCTGGACCTCACCGGAGCGCCACGGCGCGATGACCGGCATCATGAAGGCGCAGATCGACTGGATTCCGCTCAACATCGGCGCCGTTCGGCCCACGCAAGGTAAAACTCTGGCAGTGATGCAAGTGTCAGGCGGGTCACAGTCGTTCAATGCTGTGAACCAGCTGCGCGTCCTTGGCCGCTGGATGCGCATGATCACGATCCCGAACCAGTCGTCCGTGGCCAAGGCCTTTCTGGAGTTCGACGATGCCGGGCGCATGAAGCCGTCGGCCTATTACGAGCGGCTTGTCGACGTGATGGAAGAGCTGATGAAGTTCACGCTCCTGACCCGTGATGTGGCGCCGTATCTCGTCAGCCGTTACAGCGAACGCCAGGAGAATGCAGAAGCGCTCTCGAAGCGGGTCAATCAGCGGTCAATCTAGGCCCTCCGCGCAAATGGCGGCAGGTCGGACAAGTCTGCCAACTCTGCGTTGCCACAGGCGGTGAGAGGGTAACCCTGGGCTGAGCCTGAGAGCCGCGGCGACTGTCGTGAGGACGTGTGTGTTGTGGCGCCCCCGGCACGAATCGAACGTGCGACCCTCCCCTTAGGAGGGGGATGCTCTATCCACTGAGCTACGGAGGCAGGCAGCTCGATTGTACCCAAGCCCACTCTTCGGCGCGCAAGGCGCACTCAGTAGATCACGTACCATTTCGACATCGGCACCTCTGGTGCACGTGATGATGGCCAGCTGATCCGTGCGGCCATCGACCCATCCCCACAGGAATCACTCAGCATGCTCAAACCCGGTCTGATCATGGAGATGCCGCTATTGCTCTCCGGCATCATCGAACACGCAGCGGCTCAATTCGGAGACACCGAAATCGTCTCGCGCGAGACGCATGGTCCGCTGTTTCGCTACACCACCGCACAGTGCGCGGTGCGCGCGAGAAAGCTGGCCAATGCATTGACCGGGCTCGGCCTGGCCCCGGGCAGTGTGGTCGCCTCGATTGCCTGGAACAACCATCGCCACCTCGAGGCGTATTACGCGGTATCAGGCAGCGGCATGGTGATGCACACCTGTAATCCGCGCCTGCATCCGCAACAGCTCATCTACATCATCAACCACGCCGAAGACGAGCTGGTGCTATTCGATGCCACGTTCGCACCGATCATCAAGGGCATCGCGCCGCATTGCCCCGGGGTGCGTCACTGGGTCTGCCTGGCGGATGGGGCCAACACGCCGGTGATCGACGGCGTGGACAGTGTGCTCAACTACGAGGACCTGATCGCGCCGGCGAGCGAGGACTTCGCCTGGCCGAGTTTCGACGAGCGCACCGCTGCAGCGCTGTGCTACACCTCAGGCACTACGGGCAATCCCAAAGGTGCGCTCTATTCGCACCGGGCCATCGTGCTCAATGCAATCAGCATCTGCATGCCGGGTGTGCTGGGCCTGTCTGCCCAGGAGTCGATCCTGCCGGTCGTACCAATGTTCCACATCAACGCCTGGTGTCTGCCCTATGCCAGCCTGGTGGCCGGCGCGAAATTGGTGCTGCCGGGCCCGCGGCTCGATGGCCCGTCGCTGTACGAACTCATCGAAGCCGAGCAGGTGACCCTGAGCGCCGGCGTGCCCACCATCTGGCAGGGGCTGATCACCCACATGGATCAGCACGGGCTGAAGTTTTCATCGATGCGAACCACGGCCACTGGCGGATCGGCCATGCCATTGGCCCTGATCGCCAAGTTTCGCGAACAGTACGACGTGGACGTGCGTCACGGCTGGGGCATGACCGAAACCACTGCAGTCGCGACCATGGGCGTGCTCACCGCCCGGCAGCAGACCGAACTGACGCCGCAACAGCGCCACGAACTGATTGCCAGGCAAGGCAAGAGCCTGTTCGGCGTGGACATCAAGGTGGTCGATGAAAGCGGCGCCACCCTGCCGCGTGACGGGACGTCGCAGGGCGAACTGATGGTGCGAGGGCAGTGGATCCTGTCGAGCTACTTCAAGAGTGATGCCTCCCCCCTGGTGGACGGCTGGTTTCCGACCGGCGATATCGCCGTCATTGCGCCGGACGGTGTGATGCAGATCCGCGACCGGACCAAGGACGTCATCAAGTCGGGTGGTGAGTGGATCAGTTCGATCGACCTGGAAAACGCAGCGATCGGGCACCCGGC
>CAIXXI010000106.1 GCA_903923345.1 uncultured Burkholderiales bacterium
CCACGCCACCGTCCAGGGTGTCATTGCCGTTGGCGCCCGGGATCGAGTCGTTGCCCGCACCGCCGGCCAGACTGTTGCTGCCCCCGCTGCCGGTCAGAACGTCGTTGAACGCGCTGCCTTCGACATTTTCGAGGTTCGACAGCGTATCGCTGCCCGCTGCCCCGGAAGCCACGTTGGTGTTCAGATTGACCGTGACTGCACCGACAGCCGTGCTGTACGACACCGTGTCCGTACCGCCATTGCCGTTGATGACGTCGTTGCCGAGTCCGCCCACAAGCGTGTCGTTGCCGTTGCCGCCATCGAGGGTGTCGTCGCCCAGACCCCCATCGATGCGGTTGGCATTGGCATCGCCGGTCAGGGTGTCGGCGAAGGTCGACCCGATCAGGTTGCTGATACCGGTCAGGGTGTCCAGGCCATCGTTGACCGTGTCCTGCTGACCAACGGTGCCCAGATTGACCGTCACGCCTGTCACGCCCGGGGTCGCACCACCAGCAAGCGCTGCAAGGCTACCCGCCCCTGCGTAACTGGCGGTGTTGATGCCCAGACCGCCGTCGATGACGTCGTTGCCCGCACCGCCTGCCAGGGTGTCATCGCCGGCATTGCCAAACAGGCGGTCGTCGCCTGCCAGACCGCTCAGGACATTGGCGTTGTTGTCGCCATTAATCGTGTCGTTGAAGGCGCTGCCCGTCACGTTTTCAAAGCCCGACAGCATGTCGCGCCCGGCGTTGATAGTGTCCTGAACCGTGGTGACCCGCAGGTCGACGGTGACACCGGTGAGGTTCGGCGTGGCGACCGGAACCAGGACGCCCGCAATGCTGGCCGCGCTGCTGGCTGTTTCGTAGCTGATGGTGTCGATGCCCGTCCCACCGGCCAGCATGTCGACTCCGACGCCACCTTGCACCGAGCCGAACAGGTCGTTGAAGAAATACGTACCCGTGGCCGGGTTGAGGTCCCAGCGACCGGTTCCGTCACCGCCTTCGATGGTGTCGTTGCCGGCGCCGCCGTTGATGTTGACCGTCGAGGTCCGGAAGATCGGAACCAGTTCGGTGCCGAAATTGACCGGCACGCCAAACTTGTCGACCAGCAGATTCTGCTGCAGACCGACGTTGGCGCCGCCACGGATCCAGTCGTTGTAAGCCGAGCCGATCAGGTTCTCGATGCTGATGAAGACATCGGGCGGCGGCGGGCCCGGAACCGGCAGGACCGGAACGATGACGGGTGCCATGTCGACACGCACGCCGATGCGACCACCGTTGGCATCAGGGCCTGAACCGACCGATGCCGAGTAGTCGACGGTGTCGGTTTCCGTGCCGCCGTCCAGGCTGTTGCCGTAGCCGATATCGGAGGCGTCCATCACCATCAGGTCGTCGCCGAAGCTGCCGGTGATCACGTCGTTGCCGAGACCGCCGTAGATCACGTCATTGTCTTCGCCGCCGTCGATGACGTCGTCGCCGGCACCGCCGTAAATCGTGTCATTGCCGCCGCCGGCAATGATTACGTCGGCTTGACCCGAACTGTCCATGACCTGGATCTGCACGCCGCCAAAGGTCTGGGTGGTGATTGCGCCCGATTCGCCGTAGATCAGGTCATCGCCGATACCGCCGTCGATCGCGTCAGCGCCGAGGCCGCCGCGCAGGGTGTCGTTACCGAAACCGCCAAACAGTGCGTCGATGCCCGAGCCGCCATTGAGGTTGTCGTTGCCGTCATTGCCCCACAGGTGGTCATCGCCCTGCTCGTCGGTGATCACGTCATCGCCACTGCCACCGTGCAGGAAGTCGTTGCCCAGACCACCTTCGATGGTGTCGTTGCCGCCATCACCCCAGACGGTGTCATTGCCACCCAGCGAGTTGATGCGATCCGCATTCTCGGTACCGCCGATGGTCTCGCTGGCGTTGCCTTTGATGGTTGCGGTGTTGTTCGGGCTGTAGACACCGCGAGCGTCGAGGTATTCGCCCGGATTGCCGTAGAAGGTGTAGTTGCTGCCGTCGTAGACCCAACCCGCGGTATTGACCTTATGGCTGTTGCCCTCGATGTCGTCTTGCATCGTGAAGCGACGTGACAGGCTGTTCAGGCTTCC
>CAIXXI010000107.1 GCA_903923345.1 uncultured Burkholderiales bacterium
AGTCGCCCGCGTGCTTGAGCTCGCCGCGGGCAGCCTGCAATCGGGCCTCGATGACCTCGGCAGAGTCCTGGGCGCGGGCGGTCAGCCGTTCTCGCAAGACGTCGAGCGACGGCGGTGCGATGAACACCGAGATGGCATCCGGAAAGAGCTTGCGGATTTGCGCTGCGCCCTGCCAGTCGATTTCCAGCACGATGTCTTCGCCCGCGTCGATCTGGTCTTCGATCCAGGCGCGTGAGGTGGCGTAGTAGTTGCTGTGAACCCGTGCCCACTCGAGGAATTCGCCGGCTTCTCGGCGTCGCTCGAAGTCCGGGGTGTCGATGAAGTTGTAATCGATGCCGTCGCGCTCGCCGGGGCGGGGCGGGCGGGTGGTGTAAGACACCGACAGACGCACACCCTTGCGCGCACCCAGCAGATGCCGCACGAGCGAGGTCTTGCCGGCGCCTGAGGGGGCAACGACGATCAGCAGGCTGCCGAGGTGTGTGGAATCGCTCATCAGCGCAAGGTTGCCACAGGTGAGGGGCGCGCGGCCTGGATTCTCTTTACTCGAGGTTCTGAACCTGCTCGCGAATCTGTTCGATCAGCAGCTTCAGATCGATCGATGCCGTGGTGGTCTGCAATCCTGCGGCTTTCGATCCCAGGGTATTGGCTTCCCGGTTGAGCTCCTGCATCAGGAAATCAAGGCGTTTACCGACCTGGCCACCCTGATCGACGACCCTGAGCATTTCCTCGATGTGGATGTCGAGTCGGGCGAGTTCTTCGGCGACATCCGCCTTGATGCCATGCAGGCTGACTTCCTGCCGGATGCGGGCCATCGCCTCGTCCAGCGGAATGGCACTGCCCTGCAGTCCGCCGGTCGCAGCCTCGCGCAGCCGATCGGTGAGCCGCTGAGTGAAGGCCTGGAGCATCTGCGGAATGTGTTCCCGATGCACCGACACCACCTGAGACATGGTGCGGGCGCGCTCACGAATCACCTCGGCCAGCCGATTGCCTTCGCGCTGGCGACTGTCGATGAGTTCATCGATGGCCGTGCCAATCAGGGGCCGAAAGGCGCTGATCCATTGCGAGGGGTCGGGCTGGGGGTCTTCGAGCAGGCCCGGAAATCGCAGCAGATCAGCGACCGACATCGGCACGGCTTGCGGGAACTGGTGATGCACCTGCATCTGCGCCTGGCTGATGGCCTCCAGCATTCCAGGGCGAAACCGCAATTCGGGCCGCACTGCGTTGCGATGCTGGACCGATGCACGACAGTCGATCTTGCCGCGTGCCATGCGGGCCGAGAGCGCCTCACGCAGCAGTGGCTCAAGCATGCGCAATTCATCGGGCAGGCGAAAGGCCATTTCGAGGTATCGCGAATTGACCGAGCGCAGCT
Source organism: uncultured Burkholderiales bacterium (assembly GCA_903923345.1). Classification (GTDB taxonomy): domain Bacteria; phylum Pseudomonadota; class Gammaproteobacteria; order Burkholderiales; family Burkholderiaceae_E; genus UBA4615. The sequence goes on from CAIXXI010000107.1 coordinate 1,370, forward strand.
CGATGCCAAGGCGCCCCAATTCGTGATCGATCGAGGCGTTGCCGTAGCCGGTCATGCTGTGTGGGCCGCCTCGATCTGACGAACGGCCTGTTGCAGTCCCGGGCGATGCGGGGGGCAAAGCGGTGGAGTTCATTACAATCGCATCCTTATGGCGACCCAGACCAATGCACCGCTTCCGGAAGGCCTTCAGGTCGGCGGCTACCGCATTGTAGGAAAGATCGCCAGCGGCGGTTTTTCGATTGTCTACCTCGCCCACGATCCGGACGGCACGCCGGTTGCGCTCAAGGAGTATCTGCCCAGTACGCTGGTCAGCAGAGCTGCGGGGCAGCTGATCCCGACCGTCCTGCCTGAAAACCTTGGCACGTATCAGAACGGCCTGAAGTGTTTTTTCGAAGAGGGCCGGGCGCTCGCGCGCGTGTTGCACCCAAACGTGGTGCGTGTGCTGAATTTTTTTCGCGCCAACGAGACGGTCTACATGGTCATGGCCTATGAGCGAGGCCGCAGCCTTCAGCAGTTGATCATCCGGCATCGAGGCCGCCCTGGGCGTGAGGTGATGTCGGAGCGCTTCGTGCGCAGGGTGTTTGCGCAGGTCATGAATGGCCTGCGTGAAGTGCACGCCAATCGCCTGCTGCACCTGGACATCAAACCGGCCAACGTCTACCTGCGCCGCGACGGCTCACCGATGCTGCTGGATTTCGGCGCTTCGCGGCAGACGCTCACCGAGGGCGGGCCCAAGCTCTTCCCGATGTACACACCCGGGTTTGCTGCCCCCGAGTTGTATCGGCGCAATCAGCACCTGGGGCCCTGGACCGACATCTACGGCCTGGGGGCGACGATGTTTGCCTGCATCGTGGGATCGCCGCCGCAATCCGCCGATCAGCGGGTGCTGGCCGACAAGGTCGATGAAGCGCTGCAGGAGGTGGCGACGCTGTATTCGCCTCAGCTGATCGACATCGTCTTCTGGTGTCTGAAGCTCAATCCGCTGGAGCGTCCGCAAAGTGTGTTCGTGCTGCAGCGCGCGCTTCGGGCTGCCCATGCCGCGGTGCAGTCGCCGCCTGTGTCCCGGACCGGTGGGCTGTCACGCTGGCTGGAGGGCCTGACATCGCGCCGGCGCCGCTCGATCCGTCAGGACTCCACGCTGATCTGGTCGACGCAGAAAGCCCCGCACTGAGACCGGCACTGTCGACCCCACGCGATGCGATTCACGATTTTCCAGGACACCGATATCGGGTCACGCACGATCAACCAGGACCGCATGGGCTACTGCTTTTCCAGCGAGTCACTGATGATGATCGTGGCCGACGGCATGGGTGGACATGCCCGCGGTGAGATCGCGGCGCAGACCACCCTGCAGGTTTGCGCCGGACTGTTCCAGCGCATGGCAACCCCGCGTCTGGCCGATCCCGTAGCGTTTCTGCGGGATGCGCTGCTTGCCGCCCATCGCGATCTGCTGCGCTATCAGGCCTTGCATCGACTGCCCGAGGCGCCCCGCACCACCGTGGTGGCGGCGGTGATTCAGGATGAAAAAGTCTGGTGGGCGCATGCAGGCGATTCGCGCTTTTACTGGCTGCGCAATGGCCGTACCGTCGTGCGCACGCTGGATCATTCCAAGGTCCAGACCCTGGTGACGCTGGGCCTGATTTCGCCGCAGGAGCAGGATGACCATCCCGAGCGCAACAAGGTTCTGAACTGCCTTGGGTCTCCGCTGCCGCCCGACG
>CAIXXI010000108.1 GCA_903923345.1 uncultured Burkholderiales bacterium
ATCGTATCGACTGCCTGATCAACAATGCCGGCATCGCATCGATGAAAGCCGAGCTGAGCGCCGAGGGTTACGAGAAGGTGTTCGCAACCAACCACCTCGGGCCCTTCCTGCTCACCGAGCTACTGCAGCATCGGATGCACAGCGGCGCGCGCATCGTGAATGTGGCGTCGGTTGCGCATTTCAAGGGCACGCTCGACCTGGGCCAGGTGTCGCAGCCTTTTTCGACGCGCTTTCGGCCGCAGGCGGTCTATGCACAATCCAAACTGGCCAATGTCCTGCACACCTTTGCATTGTCACGGCGGCTTGCTCCACAGGGCATTGCGGTGAATTGTCTGCACCCGGGCGTCGTTCGAACCAATCTGTTGCCGCGCTGGGTCCGCATCGTCAAGCCCTTGGTCTCGCATCACATGATCGACGCCGAACGCGGTGCCCGGACAACGCTGTATCTCGCGCTCGATCCTGCTGCCGCCCGCTTGCAGGGCTGCTATCTCGACGAATTCCAGCAGGTTCAAACCGCATCGCCCATCGCGCTCGACGAGGCCTTGCAGGAAGCTTTGTGGACGGCCTCGCAGCGCTGGGTAGCAGCCGGTCACCGTCCGGTGAATCGTCCCTGATTTCAGTCTTTTGACATTCAGGAAACTCGGGCCTCACCAAGGCAAATCGCCTCAAGATCCAAGCCCAATGGGACTTAGGTTTTCGAGAGCCGTCGAGGCTTGGCTGTAAAAAATATTTTTTCTGAGTGTCATATTCGCTCACGACTGCGACCGCTAATCTGCGCGACTCTTCAACCCGCTCCCGCTCGAAAGCCCTCAACGGGCTGCTTCGTTCAGGCAGCACTGATCCAGTCGGAGACGCTCGTGAGCACCCTCAATCCGGTCGATTCGAACGGCATGTCAGTTGCGGCTGGCACAACAACCCAAGCCTCTGAACCGACTGAGGGCGGTGTCCTGCGCCTTCACGCTGAAGACGTGCAGGTCAGCAAGGAGCAGGTTGAAATCGCGCGCGTCGACGTGTCTACCCGCACCAAAACGCGCGAGGTTCTGGTCAGTGAAGAACTGGCCCGTGAGGGCGTCGAAGTGACGACTGTGCCGGTGGGCCGGCGCATCGATGCGATGCCGGCGATCCGACAGGAAGGCGACGTGACGATCGTGCCCGTGGTCGAAGAAATCGTGGTTGTCGAACGCCGACTGATGCTCAAGGAGGAGCTCCATGTGCGCCGTGTTCGCAGCACCCATCGCCACGAAGAAACCGTGACTCTGCGCTATCAGGAAGCCGAAGTCGTTCGTCGTCCGCTTGACGGCGCAACCGGCAACGACACCAAGGCCTGACAACCCAAAGATCAATCGCCGAGATGGCCTGGTCACTGTCTCGGACGTAGCAACCCTTAGACCACCTCAACAACCTGGAGAGTTTCAAATGGCATACGAAAAAGTCGTCGCAGTCTATGACACCGCCGCCCATGCTGAATCCGCCGCCGCTGCCCTGCGCGCTGGTGGTTTTTCGGCCGCCGACATCAGCATCATCGACCAGCAGCGCCTGCGCGAGCACAAGGCCGAGATCAAGGACTCGAACGAGACCCGTGGCATCTGGCGTCATCTGTTCGGCCATGATGTGCACGAGCATGAGGCTGCCGTCTACAACCAGGCGCTGGCTGCCAATGGCGTGGTCCTGACCGCCCGCGTGATCGACTCGGAAGTCGCCCACGCTGTCGGCATCCTGAATTCGGCTCGTCCGGTCGACATCAACGACCGCGCAGTGACCACCGGCGTGGCCACCGCTGCCCGTGTCGACGCTGTCGAGCGCAAGCTGGCTTCCGTGCCGCTGGCCGCATCGCAAGCCGTGGCCGTTTCGCCCAAGCTGGCCCAGGCCAGCGAAGGCGTTCTGCGTCTGGCCGAAGAGCAACTCCAGGTTGGCAAGCAGATGGTCGAGACCGGCGAGACCCGCGTCCGCCGCTATGTGACCGAGCGTGAAGTCAAGCAGGACGTGAGCCTGCACGAAGAGCACGCAGAAATCCTGCGTCGCGCCATCAGCGAGCCGACGGTTGGTGAAATCGACTGGGCCGATCGCACGCTGCATGTGGTTGAGACCGCCGAGCACGCACTGGTCAGCAAGACCGCCCGCATCGTCGAGGAAGTCGAGCTGCGCAAGCTTGGTTCCGACCATGTCGAGACGGTTGCCGAGAAGCTGCGTCGCCAGCAAGTCGAGATCGAGCGCATCGGCGCCGACGGCAAGGTCATTGCCAACAAGGCCTGATCCCGTTCGCGGAATCACCTGACCTGAGGACGGGGCGCAGTGCGCCCCGTTTTTCATTTGAGGCCGTGCTCAGATCAAACCGGATGCGATGTTGATCGACAGGGCCAGCAGCGTGGCATTAAAAAAGAAGGACAGGACGCTGTGCACCAGGCCAATGCGCCGCATGGTGCGGCTGGTGAAGGCAATGTCGGCCGGTTGACCCGAGGTGCCGATCACGCAGGCCATGTAGAGGAAGTCGGGATAGTCGGGTGCGGTTTCACCTGGAAAGGCCGCGCCGCCGGGTTCGCCTCGATGCTGGGCGGCGTAGTAGGCATGGGCGTATTGCAGGGCAAACATCACCTGAATGAAGGTCCAGCAGGTGAGGATCGTCAGGGCCGCCAGACCGGCCCGCCAGGGCCGCACACCGCCCTGTTCATCGCGCGCCTGACCCAGTTCGAGCACGATCGTGCCCAGGCACACGATCGCCGCCACCACGATCAGGACGAGGACCACCGCCCGGCCTTCATCATGTTCGATCGCGCGTTGCCTCATGCGTTGATGCGAGGTGCCGAAGATCACCTGCAGATCGATGGCGAGGTACAGCAGGATGCCTGCGTTCCAGCCAACGACTGCTCGGGTGATGTCTGCCAGCTTGAGCGAATCAGGCAGTGCCATCGCCACCATCACACCGAACCCCAGGCTCAGGACAAGCGCCCAGCGCGCCCGCAGGGCCTGAAGCCAGCTCAGTGATGGCGCGGGCGCGTGGGGTCTAGGCATTGCCCGAGGGTATCTCATCAGACCACGCTACTCGACATTGGCGCATTACGCGCGAAATTGAAGGCGCTGACGGGTGTGAATGTCGATGTGCTGACTCCTGGTGCGCTGGGCGACCCCATCAAGGCCCGAGTGTTTGATCAGGCCCGGCCGCTGTGACCGAGAAACGCGACCGTGTGGCGGACTACGTTGGCCACATCCTTGTCGCCATTGACCGAATTTCCAGCTATTGCCATGCCCTGGATCAGGCCAAACGAAGGCGGTATCTCAGGAATGACATGACCGCTCTGCCGCGGGCTGAAAAATGGCGGTACAGTCCTCGCATACCAATCGGACAAGACATCGGGGAGACGTCTTGCTGGACATCAGGGGACTTTCAGTCTCGTTCCTGACTGCGGGCGGTTCGGTCGCGGTCACGCGCGACGTGAGTTTTACCATCGCGCCCGGCGAGCGCTTGGGTGTGGTGGGCGAAAGCGGCTGCGGCAAGACCGTCACCGGCCTGTCCATCCTGGGTTTGCTGCCCGCGCGCACGGCACGCGTGCAGGGCGAAATCCTGTTCCAAGGCTGCGACCTCAATCGGCTCGCACCCGAGCAGATGCGCGCGGTGCGCGGGCGCGAGATCGGCATGATCTTTCAGGAGCCCATGACCGCGCTCGATCCGGTGTTCACCATCGGCGAGCAGATCGGCGAGGCCTATCGCAAGCACTTTCCTGCAAACCGCACACAAGCCCGCGAACGCGCCATCGAAGCCCTGGCCCAGGTCGGCATTCCGCTGCCGGCGCGACGCCACGATGAGTATCCCCATCAGCTTTCGGGCGGCATGCGCCAGCGGGTCATGATTGCCATGGCGCTGGTGTGTGAGCCCAAGCTGCTGATTGCCGATGAGCCCACCACGGCGCTCGATGTGACGGTGCAAGCGCAGATCACCGACCTGCTGCTCGACCTCAGCCAACGCCAGGGCACCGCGTTGATGTTCATCACCCATGACCTGGGCGTGGTCGCTGAAGTCTGCACGCGCATGCTCACAATGTATGCCGGCGAAGTGGTTGAAGACGCTCCCATCGAAGAGGCCTTGCTGCGCCCGCGCCACCCGTATACCTCGGGGCTGTTGCGATCCTTGCCCCGCCTGGCGCAACGCAAGGCGCTTTTGCCCTCCATCCCCGGGCGTGTGCCGCTGCCCAGCGCCATGCCGGCCGGTTGTCGGTTTCGTGAACGTTGCCCGCATGCGCAAGCAGGTTGCGAGGCTGAACAACCCCTTCGCGGCTTCGATGACGGACGACGCGTCCGCTGCGTGCGAGTCGACGAACTGAACCTGCCCGGGGCTGCAGCATGAGTACCGTCATGCCCAGCGACAGCCGCTCGATCGACGCGACGCAGGACGCTGCAAGCGAACCGCTGCTGAGCGTGCGCGATCTGAAGCTGTATTTCCCGACGCGCGATCAGGGCGCCACCGTCAAGGCCATCGATGGCGTGAGCTTCGATGTCTTCGCAGGCGAAACCTTCGGCATCATCGGTGAGTCCGGTTCGGGCAAGACCACGCTAGGCCGCGCCCTGGTATCGCTGCTCAAGCCCACGGCCGGCACCATCCGCCACGCGGGTACGGATCTCGCCACCTTGTCGGCCGCGCAATTGCGCCAGGAGCG
>CAIXXI010000109.1 GCA_903923345.1 uncultured Burkholderiales bacterium
CGATCTGGCCGACCGCACCCGTGGCCTCAGCCTGCAGGCGCAGGCTGCGCTGAATGGCGTCACGGTGGAGGTGTCGCGTGCTCGGCTCGGTGTTCAGGACGGCGCCGCCCGATTCACCGGCAGCTTCGGCATACAGCCGCCGCATCAGGCGAATCTGAGCGGCAGCCTCGAGCAGCTGGATCCATCGAGGCTGGCCGATCTGCCAACGGGCTCATTGAACGGCACCTGGCAAGTTCGCGGCCGCCTGCATACTGACCCGGATGCCGACGTGCAACTGCGCCTGACCGAGAGCCGGCTGCGCGGTCAGCCGCTGTCGGGGCAGCTGCTGGCGCATGTCGGGCCGAAGGAGCGGGTCTCGCAGGTCGACACCGCGCTCAAGTTCGGCGCCACAGTGCTGCGGGCACGCGGTGAACTCGGTGCGCCGGGTGATCGGCTGCACCTCGACCTCGACGCCGCACGGCTGCAGGAACTCGACTCCAGGCTGTCCGGGCAGATCCGGATCAATGCCGATCTGAGCAACACGCTGCGTTCACCCGGGCTCAATGGCACGGCCAGTGGCCGCGACCTGAAGGTCGATGCGCTGGGATCGGTTCGCAACTTCAAGGCCAGCGCGCAGTTCGATGCCCTGGCGCCGGTGATTCAGGCGCTGTCGAAGGCGGGTGTGCTCGGTCCGCAGTTCGTCGACAAGACCCAGCCGGTGCGCGCCGAGACCGGTCAGGGCTGGATGGTGGCCAGCCTTGCGGCCGAGGGCCTGCGCATTCAGGGCAGCGATATCGAATCAGTGCGCGGCGACCTGCAGGGCACGGTGGCGCGTCACAGCCTGGATCTGAAGCTGCTGGCACCGGCCCTGAAGCTCGATTCCCGCGTTCGGCTCGAAGGCGGTCTCATGGCCGGCAGCACACCGCAGTGGCGCGGTGAGCTGGTCGAGGCCGTCCAGTCTCGCGCGCCGACCGTGCGCCTGTTGTCGCGCGCCCGGCTGCAGGCGGGTGCGCAGGGAGCGCAGCTCGAGGACCTGGCCGTCCAGATCGACGGCGCAAGCGGTGCTGCGCTGCGCGTCGAGCGCCTGGGTCTGTTCGATGGGCGGCTGGAGGCGCGCGGTGGCATCGAGCATGTGCCACTGCGATGGGTCGATTCGCTGCTCGAAGGCCAGGGCCTGCGCGCCAGCGCTGCCGACCCGCTGAAGCTCAAAGGGCGCTTCGATGTCAGCGCCACTCTGGCTGCTGCGCCGGGTCAGGTGCCCTCTCAGGCCGAGATGCTGGCGGCGCTGCGCGGCGGCCAATTGCGGGGCACGGTCACGCTCAGTCGGGAGTCCGGTGACCTCAGTTTCGATGTGCCCAGTGGGCAGGGCGCCCCACACGCGATGCGCGCCGGCCTGCAGGTCCTGGATGCGCGCATGGATTTTCTGGGCCAGCGCATCGAGTCGACGCTGCAGGCCCGAGGCGATCCGCTGGGCACGATCAACGCGCGCGCCTCTGCGCCGCTGACCTGGCCGACCGACAGCCTCGTGCCGGATCTCACCGTGCCGCTGGCGGGCCGTGTCGATCTGTCCTTGCCCTCGCTGGCCTTTGCCCGGGCGCTGGTCGGCGAAACCTGGCGAATCGATGGTGTCTTCGATGCCGGGCTGGACCTGACCGGCAGCCTGCGGGCGCCGCGCGTCAGCGGCCAGATTTCCGGCTCCAAGCTGATGGCAGTGCAGCGCGAGCTGGGCATGCGCCTGACCGACGGCGAGCTGACCGCCACCGTCAAGGACAACCAGCTTGACGTCCAGACCCTGCGTTTTCTGAGCGGCAAGGGATCGGTGCAGATGACCGGATCACTTCGGCCCGACGATCGCAGCGAGGCGGTGGTGACCCTGAAGCAGTTTCCGATTCCACTGGGCGCAGGCCAGCGCCTGGTCGTCTCGGGCGAGACGCGCGCGGAGTTGGGTGCGGGTGTGCTCAGGCTGCGCGGCGCACTGAAGGCCGATGAAGGTGTGATCGAAGTCACCTCGGGCACTGCGCCTGAGCTGGCCAGCGATGTGGTCGTGGTGAGTACCCCGCGCACCGATGCGCAGCGCCAGGCCGATGCGCGCGCGCGCCGCGAGACGCGCCAGCAGTCGGCTCGCGCAGGCCGCAGCCAGGCCGATCGGGTCGCCGGCAACGCAGTGCGGGACGATCAACCCGATGCGCCCAACCCGCGCGGCTTTCGCATTCAGAGCAACATGCAGATCGACCTGGGCGATGCTTTCAGGGTCTTCGGCGCCGGACTGAACGCGCGCCTCACAGGCCTGCTCGAGTTGCGTGGCCGGCTGCCCGATGCGCCGCGCCTCACCGGCACGGTGCGCATTGCCGAGGGCACCTACACCGGATTCGGACAGAACCTGGAGATCGAGCGGGGCACGCTGGTGTTTTCCGGCCCGATCGACAACCCGGCACTGGACATCACCGCCTATCGTCGCTTCCTGCCGGTCGAGGCCGGTGTCGCACTCACCGGAACCGCCCGCACGCCGCGCCTGACCCTGGTGTCCAAGCCGGATGTGCCCGAGGCCGACAAGCTGTCCTGGCTGGTTCTGGGCATGGCCTCGGATCCCTCGCGCGGCGGGCAGGATGCCGCCATGCAGGCCGCCGCGATCCTGCTGGAGTCGGCCGGCAATCCGAACGCGAGCACGCCCAGCATTGCATCGACCGTCGGGCTGGATGTGCTGTCAGTCAGGTCGAGTCAGGTGGGCAGCGGCGGCAGTGGCTCGACCTCGGTGCAGGACACGGTCGTGACCCTGGGCAAACGCCTGACCCGAAGCCTTTTCGTGAGTTATGAGCAAAGCCTGCGCGGCCTGCAAAACCTCTTTCGATTGCAGTACGAAGTGACCGAGCGCCTGTCGGTACGCGCCCGGGTCGGCACCGAAAATGCCGTGGATCTGGTCTGGACCCGCCGCTACGACTGAGCGTTCAAGGCCGCATCGAACGGGTCAGTGCCCACTTAGTTGTGCCACCTTCGACACCACCTGCTCGGTCGCATCGGGTGCCAGGCAATCGATCACCTGCCGATCGGGCATCGAGCGCAGCCAGGTCAGCTGGCGTTTAGCCAGTTGCCGGGTCGCGGCCACGGCTTCATCGATGAAGCGCTGGCGCCGTGATGCAAACAAGCCCGCAGCCTGTGCGCCCGGCGCTTCCATCTCGTCCAGAAACTGCCAGGCCTGGCGATAGCCCACGCAGCGCATCGATGGCATCGCGACATTCAGGTCGCCGCGTGCGCGCAGTGTGCGCACTTCATCGAGAAAGCCGGCATCGAGCATGGCATTGAAGCGCTGCCCGATCCGGGCATGCAGCACCGATCGATCCGAGGGTTCGAGCGCAATCACCGGCCAGCGCGATGCGTCCGGCCC
>CAIXXI010000110.1 GCA_903923345.1 uncultured Burkholderiales bacterium
CAGTGATGCGGCGTCCAGGAAGGCCACCTTGCCCGGGCTGGTCTTCGGATTGGCCTGAATGGCCAACGCCACCAATCCGTCATAGACCGCAACGCTGTTGACGCTGTCGCCCAGTGCGGTGACCGAGATCGTGGAGACTTTGGTCGGCTTGGTCGGGTCGGTCATGTCGAGCACATCGACCGTGCCGTTGGCGCCATTGACCACGAACAAGCGACGTGATTTCGGATCATAGGCCGTGATTTCTGCCGCGCCGACGGCGTTGCCCTCATAGGCTCCGATCGATGCCAGGGTGAGGGAGACCGGGGTCGGATTGACCGGCTCGTCCTGGCCACAGGCCGCAATCGTCAGCAGCGCGGCGATCGATACCGGCAGCAATCTTGTGAGTCGAGGGCGCGAACGGCGCCGGGTATCAGCATTCATTGTTCTTGATCCAGGGTTTGAGGTCTTGAGGACGCGGTCACGAAAAGGCAATGCAGTCTCGCGACAGAAGATGGCAGTTCAGTGACGAACGCATGACCATTTCGTGAATCCTCCGCAATTCACTGGTGAAACGCTGCGCCGCATCGGACGGCCTGCTATGTCAGACTCGGCTGATGGGGTGGCACACGCCACCGACACAACACACAGGGAGACACCGCATGAGCTGGCAGCCGGAACTCGACGAACTCGCACGCCGCAAGGCCTTCGCCCATGAAATGGGCGGCGCCGACAAGGTCAAGCGTCAACACGATGGCGGGCGACTCACGGTGCGCGAGCGCATCGATGGTCTGGTCGATGCTGGCAGTTTCCAGGAAGTCGGCACCTTGTCGGGGATCGGCGAATACGACGCCTCCAACTCGCTGACCACGGTCACCCCGGCCAACTGCGTGTTCGGTCGCGGCAAGGTCGAAGGCCGCCCGGTGGTGGTGGTGGGCGATGACTTCACGGTGCGCGGCGGCTCAGCCGATGCATCGATCAGCGCCAAACCCTTGATGGCCGAGGAAATGGCCGAGGCCTTCCGGCTGCCCATCGTGAGGATCATCGAGGGTTCAGGAGGCGGCGGCTCGGTCAAGACCATCGAAACCAAGGGCGCGGCCAACCTGCCGGGCGGTGTCGGCGGCACCCGCGGCTTCTACATGATGACGGCCAATCTGGCCAACGTGCCGGTGGTGGGCATCGGCCTGGGTTCGGTGGCCGGCCTGGGTGCGGCGCGTCTGGCATCGAGCCATTTTTCGATCATGAGCACACAGTCGGCGATGTTCGTCGCCGGCCCGCCGGTCGTGGCACGGCTGGGCCAGCCCCTGACCAAGCAGGAGCTCGGTGGCGCCGAGATTCAGACCCGCAGCGGCGCCATCGACAACGCGGTCGAGACCGAAGCCGAAGCCTTCGAGCAGGCGCGCCGCTTCCTGTCTTATTTGCCGCCTTCGGTGCATTCAGTGCCACCGGTCATTGAATGCAATGATGACCCGGAGCGCACCGATGAGTCGCTGCTCAGCGTGATCCCGAGAAATCGCCGGCAGATCTACAAGGTGCGCCCGATCATCGAGAAGGTGGTCGACACCGGTTCGTTCTTCGAGATGGGCCGCAATTTCGGACGCTCGATCGTGGCGGGCCTGGCCCGGTTTGGCGGGCATCCGGTGGTGCTGTTTGCCAGCGACCCGTATCACAACGGCGGCAGCTGGAATGCCGAGACCTGCCAGAAGGTGGTGCGCTTCGCCGACCTCGCCGAAACCTTCCATTTGCCGGTGGTCTATCTGATGGACTGCCCGGGTTTTCTGATCGGACTGGAAGCCGAGAAGACCGCCACCATTCGACATGGCGTGCGCGCGATGGCCGCCATGAACCAGACCAGCATTCCGTGGTGCACGGTCATCATGCGCAATGCTTACGGCGTGGCGGGTGCGGCCCATCAGCCCGGCGCAAGGCTGTCGCTGCGCTATGCCTGGCCCTCGGCTTCATGGGGCTCGCTGCCGCTGGAAGGCGGGATCGAGGCGGCGTATCGGGCCGACATCGATGGCGCAGCCGACCCGGCGGCCAAGATGAAAGAAATCGAGGACCGACTCAACAAGCTGCGGTCGCCATTTCGGACCGCCGAGAAATTCTGGGTCGAAGAAATCGTCGACCCGCGCAAGACCCGCTCGCTGCTGTGCGAATTTGCCCGACTGGCGCAACCGGTGCTCACCTCGGGGAAAGTGGCTTTTTCGATGCGGCCCTGACGGGTCTGGCAGCGGCAGGCGCGGGGGCTCAGCCCGGACTCAAGCTCCAGCGCTCGCCATCAGCCTGGGCACGCCCATCGCGCTGCAGCTTGAGCAGGTGGGCAGTCAGCGAGCGGCGCGCCACCGGATGCAGCCCGCTGCCCACATCGTCATACACGCGAGCCAGCAGCGCATCGATCGGGCTGGGCCCGAGTTCAGTCAGGGCCTGCACCACCTTGTCTTCACGCCGCAGCCGGTGCGCAATCAGGCCTTCAACCACGGTGTGCGGCCGGGCCATCAGAAAACCATGCCCGGGCGCGAACCAGTCGAGATCGATTGCCAACAGCCCGCGCAGTGACTCGAGATAGGCCGACATGTCGCCATCGGGCGGACCGATGACCACCGTGGAGGTGCCCATCACATGATCGCCGGTAAAGAGCATGTTCTCGCTCTCCAGCAGCCAGCAGATGTGGTTTGAGGCATGGCCAGGCGTGTGCACCGCACGCAGCACGATGCCCTCATCCAACTGCAGACGCTCGTCATGCTGGGGCTGATGGGAGGGCGTGAAGCTCGCATCCTGATTGTTCGGAAAATCGGCGATACGGCCGATGACCGGGGCGCCAGTGCGGCGGTGCAATTCAACCGCCCCTGGGGAATGGTCCACATGCGTGTGGGTGGTGAGGATCCAGCGGATCGGGCCAGGCGCGGCCGCCAGGATGGCATCGGTGTGGCGCTGATCGGCCGGGCCGGGGTCGATCACCGCCCACTCGTTTCGGGCACCTCCACCGACCAGATAGGTGTTGGTGCCGGGTCCGGTCATGACTCCGGAGTTATCGGCCGTCACACGCACCACGTGTTTCGACAGGCGCACCGCCTGACCCGGCACGATCGCATACGAGGCCGTGCCATGGCCCTGAGGATCGAGTTTGCCCACCTCGGCCCAGGCGAAATGATCCGGCGCCACCGGCATCATGCCCTGCGGGCCATCGGCCACGCGCGGTGCCTTGAGCGCCACCGTACGGGGCTGGCGAGCATGCGCCATGACCTGATCGGTGTGCGAAAACTGCGCCAGCAACTCCAGCGTGATGCGGGTGGGATTGAGCATTTTGAGCTCTTCGCCGCGCGCGATGGCCTGCTCAGGTGTCAGCCACAATTGTTCGACGAGCTCAACCGCGTCATGGGCCGATTCCTGCTGCGACGGCGCCACGGCAAAGAAAAACCGCGTGTCCCAGCGCTTGGGGCGAATCGGTGGCGTGACCCAGCGGGCGTGATAGGCAATGCGATCAGCCGCCAGCTGCAGCCCGAACTGCGTGCAAAACGCATCGATGGTCGCTTCGCGCTGATGCAGGCGCTGGCGCCAGGCGGCCATTTCGGCATTGACCTGGCTGACCGGCTGACCATCGGGCCCATGCGCGAGCAGCAGCCCCGACTCTTCGAAGCACTCGCGCAAGGCCGCAACGTAGTAGTCGAGCCCATCTGAAGGCAAGCCCATGCCTGCACTGGCCGCCGCATCATCCAGACCCCGGCAGTGCCGGTGTCCGTGACGGTCCTGGGCATCGAGCAGCCCGCCCGGAAACACCCAGGCGCCGCTTGCCTGATCCCGGCTCTCGGTACGCCGCAGCAGCAGCACTTCCAGGCCCTGGGATCCATCGCGCATGACCACCACGGTGGCGGCCGCGCGCAGCGGGCGCGGGGCCGCTTGGGCATCGGATGAGGCCTCTTTGCCAGGGCCACGATCGTGTGTCATGCCGGTCTCCTTGTGTGCATCCAACCCAGTCCATCGGTGGTGCCGCGGGGTACTGCACCTCGGGCAGGGCGATATTCGCAGCCAATCCAGCCCTGCCAGCCACACTGACCGGCGACCTCGTCGATCACCTGGAACAGGTAGGGATAGTTCATCTCGCCGACATCGGGCTCGTGTCGTTCAGGCACGCCGGCCATCTGGAAGTGACCGACCCGCCCGGTGGGCAGAAACTCGCGAATCTTCATCGCCACATCGCCTTCGACGATCTGG
>CAIXXI010000111.1 GCA_903923345.1 uncultured Burkholderiales bacterium
CAATCAGCCCTGCACTTCACCCATCAGGTCATGCGCATCGGATCCGGTGATCAGCACGCTCGAAAATTCACCGGGTTTGAGTGACCGATGCGAAGCGACCTGAACAACGCCGTCAATCTGCGGTGCATCCGAGGCGGTGCGGGCCAGCGCACCCTGCGGACCCACTGAGTCGACCAGCACTCGGACCACGTTGCCCACCCGTTGCTTGAGCAGACGTCGACTGATTCGCTGTTGTACCGCCATGAAACGCTTGCGCCGATCCTCTCGAACCTCATCGGGCAGCGCGCCATCCAGCTCGTTGGCTGACGCACCCTCGACCGGTGAATAGGCAAAGCAGCCGACGCGATTGAGCTGAGCCTCTTTGAGGAAATCCAGGAGATGCTCGAAGTGCTCTTCGGTTTCTCCAGGAAACCCCGCGATAAAGGTGCTGCGCACCGTCAGCTCAGGCACCCATTTTCGCCAGCCCTGGATGCGTTCGATATTGCGCTCGCCACTGGCAGGACGCTTCATCCGCTTGAGAACATCCGGGTGCGAGTGCTGAAACGGCACATCGAGGTACGGCAGGATCAGCCCCTCAGCCATCAGCGGCAGCACTTCGTCGACATGCGGATAAGGGTAGACATAATGCAGACGGATCCAGGCATCGTATTCCCGAGCCAGCAAGCCGAGTTCGCGGCACAGTTCAGTCATCCGGGTGCGCACCGGGCGGCCGTCGACGAAATCAGTCCGGTACTTGAGGTCGACACCGTAGGCACTGGTGTCCTGCGAAATCACCAGCAACTCGCGCACCCCTGACTTGAACAGGGCACGGGCCTCTCGCACCACTTCACCAATCGGGCGGCTGACCAGGTCGCCGCGCATGGCCGGAATAATGCAAAAACTGCAGCGGTGATTGCAGCCCTCGGAAATCTTCAGGTACGCATAGTGACGCGGCGTGAGCTTGATCCCCGCTTCGGGCACCAGGTCACTGAACGGATCATGCGGACGGGGCAGATGGGTGTGCACATGTCCCATGACCTCTTCGAGCGCATGGGGGCCAGTGATCGCCAGCACGCTCGGATGGGCCTGACCAACGAGGCTGCCACCCGACTCACCGGCTTTTGCTCCAAGGCAGCCCGTGACGATCACCTTGCCGTTCTCGGTCAGGGCCTCACCGATCGCATCGAGTGACTCCTGCACGGCTTCGTCGATGAATCCGCAGGTGTTGACGATGACCAGATCAGAGTCCTGGTAGGTCGACGACACCGCGTACCCCTCGGCACGCAATTGGGTCACGATGCGTTCGGAATCGACGAGTGCCTTAGGACAGCCCAGTGACACAAAACCGACCCTGGGCGCATCCGACACAACAGGCTTTGAGGCTGCAGCCTGAGCGCCTGATCGCGAACCCGCGCGGGATGGGGACCTCGGCGCCAACCGGGGCCGCTTGACATTCACTGGGGGCATCGCATTCGCAGCCGTGTGCGCCGAAAAACCCTGATTCTAACGCGCGGCCTACCCGAGCAACCGAACGAAGAATGACCCTAAGGCCCCTTGCCAGGCTCGGGCGTGGCCTCAGGCGGCGGCGCCTCATCAGGCTGAACGGGAGGCTCCTGGGGCGCGGCGGCAGCGGGCGCCCGCGCACCAGCACCCGCACCCGGCGGCGGCCCCATTCCGGGAATCCCCCCCATCGGAAACGGGAAGCCTGGAAAGATCGTGCGTGCCTGTTGCTGCATCTGCTCCTGCATCTGCAAAAACAGATTCTTCGACTGGTCGATGTAGTGGCTCATCATGCCCTGCACCATCGGTGCCTGAACCTGCATGAACTGAGCCCATAACTCGGGATTGGATGGCAGTCCGCGGCCATCATAGAAAGCCTTGGACTGCTCCTGAAACTTGCCCTGGATTTCCAGAAAAGACTGCATGGTCTTCTCCAGATAGGAGCCCATCATCCCTTGCATGGCATCGCCATAGAAACGGATGATCTGCGACAGCATCTGGGCGGAAAACAGCGGAGACCCGCTCGCCTCCTCCTCCAGAATGATCTGCAGAAGAATGCTGCGGGTCAGGTCCTCATCGGTTTTCGCATCGACCACGCGAAACTCTTCGTTGTCGATCACCAGTTGCTTGACATCCGCAAGCGTGATGTAAGCGCTCGTCCGCGTGTCGTAGAGACGACGATTCGGATACTTCTTGATCAGACGACTGGCGGGTGCCATCAAAGGGATCTCCAGAGACGAGCCTCGAGGGCATCATCCCATATGCAAGCCACCGTTACACGAGATCTCGGCGCCGGTCGTGAAGCTGGCGTCCTCCGAAGACAGCCAGCCGCAAATTGATCCGATTTCCTCGGGCTTGCCAAGACGGCGAACCGGGATGGATGCAATGATCTTGTCGCGCACATCCTCTCTCACCGACATCACCATGTCGGTCGCGATATAGCCGGGGGCCACGGTGTTCACGGTCACGCCACGGCTGGCCACTTCCAGCGCCAGCGCCATCGAGAAGCCATGCATGCCCGCTTTGGCGGCGGAATAGTTGGTCTGACCGAACTGACCGCGCTCGCCGTTGATCGAGGAAATGTTGATGATGCGCCCCCAACCGTTGTCGAGCATGCCCTCGATCACCTGCTTGGTGACGTAAAACATGCTGTTGAGGTTGGTGTCCATGACGGCCCGCCAATCGTCGATCGACATTTTTCGAAAGACGACGTCACGGGTGATACCGGCATTGTTGACCAGGATGTCAGGGTTGCCGAAATCAGCCTTGACCTTGTCAAACGCAGCCTTGGTCGAGTCCCAGTCGGAGACATTCCCGACCGACGCATGGAATGTGTAGCCATCCACCTTCTGTTCGGCGAGCCATTTGCTGAAATCGCGGGTCGGACCACAGCCGGCGACAACGGTGTAACCCATGTCGTGAAAGCGGCGGCAAATCGCCGTCCCAATGCCTCCCATGCCACCGGTTACATATGCAAGTCTTGCCATGTCTTGGTCTCCTGATGCCCTGGCGGGCGCTGATCGGTCGTCGAATGAGCTGACCTGGATGTGAAGCTTAGTTCGCCGCGGACTTCACTTTCACATAAGACCCCGGAGAACTTTCAAGCATTGGGTGATCGGCATCGCCCAATTGGGTAGGAGCCGACTGCATCGTGCCTTGGTGCGCCTCCAACCAGGCCGACCAATCGGTCCACCAGCTGCCTTTGACCTCCGATGCGCCATTCAGCCAGTCTTGTGCACTGGCGGGATACGCCGAACCGGTTTGCGCTTGAATCCAGTAGCTGCGCTTGTTTCTGACCGCCGAATTGATCGAACCGGCAATATGACCACTCGCACCGAGCACGAACCGAACCTGATTCGAGAGGATTTGCGTCGATGCGTAGGCTGCTGTCCACAAGACGATGTGATCCTCCTTGGCGCCAAAGACATAAGTCGGCACGTCGATGCGGGACAAGTCGACCGGAACGCCCAGGCACTCGATTGCGCCGGGGACTTTCAGTTCGTTCTGAAGGTACATGTGGCGCAGGTACCAGCTGTATAGCGGCCCAGGCAGATTGGTGCCGTCCGAGTTCCAATACAGCAGGTCGAAGGCTGGTGGCGATTCGCCCTTCAGGTAATTCGAGACAAAATAATTCCAGACCAGGTCGTTTGGCCGAAGGAACGAGAAGGTCGCACCGAGGTCCTTGGCGTTCATCAATCCAGATTCGCCCAGGGTCTGCTCGCGCCAGGCCACCTGCATCGGATCAATGAAGACGCCCAGTGACCCGGGCTCCTGGAAATCCAGCAAGGAAGCCATCAGCGTCATCGACTCGACCGGTCGCTCGCCACGCCCTGCCAGCACGGCGAGTGCGCAGGCGAGGATGGTTCCACCCACGCAGAACCCTAGCGTGTTGATGGTGTCGGCGCCACTGATCGATCTGACTGCCTCGATCGCATCAATGATGCCGTGCTGAACATAATCGTCCCAGGTCAGCGACGCGTGCTCGGCACCCGGATTGACCCAGGACACCATGAACACGGTGTTGCCGTTCGAAACAGCATGCGCAACCAGTGAATTGTCCGGCTGCAGGTCCAGGATGTAGAACTTGTTGATGAAGGGCGGCACCATCAGCAGCGGGCGGCTTGCGACCGTCGGCGTGGAAGGCGAGTACTGAATCAGTTCAATGACGTGGTTTCGAAAGACCACCGCCCCCTTGGAAGTGCCGACATTTCGGCCCACTTCGAAGGCCTGATCGTCGGTGATCGACAGGGTGCCTCTCCCCAGATCAGCCAGCATGTTCTGCATGCCCTTGACCAGACTCTCGCCCTGAGTCTCGATCAAGCGTTGCTGTACCTCAGGGTTGGTTGGCAGGAAATTCGACGGTGAAACCGCGTCGACCCACTGACGGGTGAAAAACCGAATGCGTTCCTGGGTCTTGGGGTCGGCATCCACCGAGTCAGCCATGCGCTGCAGAAAATCCGAATTGAGCAGATACAAGGCCGCATTCCAGGCCAGGGGCGACTGCTGATGCCACGCGGGCGCAGAGAACCGCTTGTCCTGGAGTTGCGGCAAGGCACCCGATTGCGCACCCGACATCTCCGTCCACAGTGCTTGCAGACGATTCATATATTCGGTCTGAAGGGTCAGCATCCGGGTCGGATCAATACTCCAGGTCGGCATCGTTGAAGCAGCGACCGCCGCCAGATCCTGCATCGGCGAGGTGGGAGGAAGCGTGGACTGGCTGGGCTGCGTTCGACTAGACGCACGCACCCGTGGGGAATCAGTCTTTGCGGCCGACTCAGCCTTCTTGCCTGACCGGGGTGGCGTCGATTGCGGCATGGAATGTCCTGTGCGTGTGAAGGTGATGCAACAATGCGGCCTCGGCCGACCTTTCATCTTGCAGATGGATACCCGGCTTGTCCAATCTCGTCGTGGATGTCCCACGGCAGTACGGGGAGAAGCATGTACATCGTCGCCATCGCCTGGCTGTATGTCGTGGTGCTGATGTCGCTCACCGAATCGAGCTTCATCGCCGGAGTGTCTGTCCTGTTCTTCTACGGACTGTTCCCTTTGAGCATCCTGCTCTGGATCATGGGGACGCCGCAACGCCGCCGCAACCGCAGGGCACGTGAGGCGTCCGAGCTGCAGGTCACGCCTGACTCCGACGATCGATCAGGGCACAAGCCAGATCAGTGACACCATCCGACCGGTTGCACGGTCGCGTCGGTGCGAATAAAACCGGCCCGGGTCACCGAAGGTGCACAGACCTCCCCCGCTGACCTGATCCACACCGACCTGGTTCAGGCGGCGACGGGCCAGGTCATACAGATCCGCCCACCACTTGCCAGGCGAAGGCCCCGGACGAAACGCGGCCTGCGCCTGAACATCCTGATCACAGAAGGCGGCATAGACGTCCTCGCCCACCTCGAAGGCGCTCGGCCCAATCGCAGGGCCAAGCCAGGCCTGGAGGCGAGGATCGCCGCCAAGGCGTAATCGCATCGCATCCACCGTCGACTCAAGGACACCGGATGCCAGCCCGCGCCATCCGGCATGGGCAATGCCCACACCCTGCCCCTGTTCGTCGGCCAATAAAATCGGCAGGCAGTCAGCCGACATGATCGAGAGAACCCGTGCTGAACGGGTCGTCACGGCGGCGTCTGCCTGAGGCGTGGCACCCGAGGACGCGCTGGTGAATAACGCTGAATCGGCGTCGAACACATCGGTGCCGTGAACCTGTGACAACCAGAGAATCGGGCCGGGCAGCATCGACTGAACCCGCTCCCGGTTGACGCGCACCGCAGCCGGATCGTCACCGACATGTTCACCCAGATTGAGGCCGCCTTCTTGCCCCTTCCCATCCCCGAATGCGCCGGTGCTGACGCCCCCTGCCCGGGTACTCACCCAGGCTCGCACGTTCCGGGCGACAGACCAGTCCGGGACGATCCCGGGGAGCACTGGATTATTTGAAGGCATCTGCATCATCTCCCTGTCTTGCCGACGCTTGGTTCGGCTTCATCTGGCGCAGGAACGGGAAGGCCGAGCGACTCGAGCAGCATCCTGAGATCGTTCGGCAGGGCGCTTGAAAGCGCGAGATGCACGCCCGTGCGCGGGTGCTGCAGATCGAGACGCCAGGCATGCAGCGCCTGCCGTGCACAGTCGGCCCGAGCGCGGCCACCATAGAGTGAATCACCCACCAGCGGATGCCCAAGGCTCGCAAGATGCACCCTGATCTGATGGGTGCGCCCCGTCTGCAACTGACAGGCCACCACCGAAACCCCCGCCCCAGCGCTCAGTCGAATGACCTGCGTCTGGGCTGGCTTGCCTCGGCCTTCCGGCACCACCGCCATGCGCAGCCGATCTCGCGGGTCGCGCCCGATGGGTGCATCGATGCTGAACTGAGCTTCGGTCGCTCCCTCGACCACCGCGACATAGCGCCGATGAATCGATCGAGCCGCCAGCGCCGCAGTCAGGCGCTCAAAGGCGACCTCGTTGCGGGCGATCATGAGCAAACCACTGGTGTCCTTGTCGAGGCGATGGATGATGCCCGCCCGGGGCAAACGGGCCGAATCGGGTCGGGCACTCAGAATCCCGTTCATGAGCGTGCCTCGCCAGTGCCCGGGCGCCGGATGCACGACCAGTCCGACCGGCTTGTCGATCACCAGCAGATCGGCATCCTCGTACACGATGGACAAGGGCATCTCGTCTGGCTCGAAGGCCTGTTCGGCATCGGAGGGCAAGGGCGAGACCTCGATCAGTTCAGGTCCGCGCAGCCGATACTTCGAGAGCACCGGAATGGAGTCGACGCAGACTGCGCCAAGCTCGATCCAGCGCTGAATCCGTGAGCGAGACACATCCTGCAGACGCGTTGCCAGGAAGCGGTCGATCCTTAACCCCCGTCCTTCACGGGCTTCAAAGCGGAGCGCCGCCTCATCGTTGCCAGAGGGCTCACGCCTCGGCTCCGCATCAGCGCTGGACTGCAGGGTCACGCTTCATCCTCCGGGGGCGTCCAGTGCTGCTTCAATCGCTATAATCGATCTGATGATCCCAACCACTGAACAGCACCGTCGCCTGTCGTCGCCAACTGGCTGCCACAGCCCCTCAGCCCTGCGAACCGGCCTGAAGCAGAGCGTGGTCGCTCTTGTGCTGGCAACGGTGGTCGCGCTGCCCGGTTGCGGCGTCTTTGGCAAGGGAGACGTCGATCGTACCGCGAAGATGTCGCCCCAGGAAATCTACGCGGAAGCCAAGGATGAGATGAATTCAGGCCGCTATGGCTCGGCCGTGAAGCTGCTCACCAAACTGGAAGCACGGTTTCCGTTTGGCGTCTGGGCACAGCAGGCACAACTGGACACTGCATACGCTTATTACAAGGACAATGATCGCGTCCAGGCACTGATCACCATCGAGCGCTTCATCCGCCTCTACCCAACCAGCGAACTGCTTGATTACGCCTATTACCTGAAAGGTGTGGTCAACTTCAATGAGGATCAGGGCCTGATTGCCGGCCTGGGCGGACAAGACCTGTCAGAGCGCGACCAGCGAGCCGCACGGGAATCCTTCGAAGCCTTCCGTCAGGTCATCACCCGCTATCCCGAAAGTCGCTACGCAGAGGATTCACGTGCCCGCATGGCGTATCTCGTCAATGCAATGGCCGGCGGTGAAGTCCATATTGCCCGCTATTACTTCGTACGCGGCGCCTACATTGCAGCGATCAATCGGGCTCAAGGCGTGATCAAGCAGTACCAGACGTCACCGGCTGTCGAAGAAGCCCTCTACATCATGGTCAAAGGCTATGAAAAGCTCGGGCTCGAGCAACAACGCATTGATTCAGAGCGAATCCTGAGGACGAATTTCCCGGACACCCAGCTCTTCGAGCGCGGACTGAACCTCACACAGCGGTCCTGGTGGGAAGTCTGGCGCTGAAGCGTCCGCTTACCGAGCAGCGGGCTGCCCTGGCAAAAAGCGCATCGCATCCTCGATCCGCTCGACTCGGGTAAAGGGCGGCAGACTCGCCAGCAGCCGCTTGCCATAACCCCGGGTCAGCAATCGCTCATCGCCCAGCACCAGCACACCCCGGTCGGTCTCCGACCGAATCAGCCGCCCTGCGCCTTGCTTGAGTGCAAGCGCTGCCTCGGGCAGTTGTGAATGCGTGAAGGGATCTTTTCCCGCGCGCCTCATCGCCTCGCCGCGGGCTTGCACAACCGGGTCATCAGGTGGCGCAAAGGGCAACTTGTCGATGATCACCAGCGACAATGCGTCACCGCTCACATCAACGCCTTCCCAGAATCCTGCACTGCCCACGAGCACCGAATCACCCGCTGCACGAAACCGCTCCAGCAGGACGGGCCTGGGCGACTCACCCTGAACCAGCCAGTTAAGGCCAAGCCCATCGCGTTCATCCAGCTCCCGATAGGCCAGGGCCAGTTCCCGCATCGATCTCAAACTGGTGCACAACACGAATGCACGCCCGCGATTTGAGACGATCAGCGGCCATGTGTGAGACGCCAGACGCTGCGAAAAGCCTGCAGACGTCGCCGCTCCGATATGTCGCGGAACCCAGCACGCGGCCTGAGCTGCAAAATCAAATGGACTCTCCCAGCGTTGACAGCGCGCATCCTGAAGGCCCAGCGCATCGACAAAATGAGAGAAATCGTTGCCCAGCGAGAGGGTTGCAGACAGAAAAATCCAGGCACGGCGCGGACCCGCCCGATGCCGTCCGAACGCGGCAGCGACCGACAGCGGGGTGCGTCGCAGGTTGACATGCTGCCCATGCGTTTCGGCCCAGACCACTGAAGGATCGGCATTGGGACCGGCCGTGTCCTGATCCCCATCGAACACCGGCGCCCGTCCGTCTCTCGAGCCCAATGCGGCCAACCATCGCTGCAGGCGATCGAGCAGCTCGGTGGCACGCAAACCGCAACGGTCCAACTCCTGCCCCCGCCCGGAATTGGCGGCGACAATCGCGGAAATCGACACCAGATCGGCACTCACCGCATCAATCGCATCGTCCATCCCCGGCAGGGATCGAAGCAGATCGGTGTTCAGCCGACGCGAGATCGGCTGCGCGCCGCCCGAATCGAATGCCAGACGCAGATCACGGCTGGCCCGCTCCAGTCGATCCGATACCGATCGCCAGTCGGCTGCGTCGCGTGCTTCAGTCAGTCCGGCACGCACCAGATCGCGCGACAGGTCGATCAGTTGCCGGGTCGAAATCGACTCGCCAAAAAACTCTGAAGCTGCATCAGGCAGCTGGTGCGCTTCATCAAAGACAATCGCTTCGACATTCGGAAGCAACTCAGCCGTGCCGTCATCACGCAAGGCCAGGTCTGCGCAGAACAGATGGTGATTCACCACCACCACGTCAGCGACCAGCGCCTCGCGCCGGGCTCGCATCACGAAGCACTGCTTGATATGCGAGCACTCCTGGCCCAGACAATTCTCACGCGTTGATGTCGCATGAGCCCAGGCCGGATCGTCTTCGGCGATGTCGACGCACTCCGATCGATCGCCACTCTCGCTGACCTGCGCGAAGCGATGAATGCGACGCAGTTTTCCGGGTGTGGCTGGATCTGCGAAACGACCATCGACCAGAGCCCGTTCGAGATGATGCGAACAGACATAGTTGGAGCGGCCCTTGAGCAGCGCGGTGCGAACATCCAGGCCCAGTGCCGCCTTGACAGCAGGCAGGTCGCGCGCGTGGAGTTGATCCTGCAAATGACGCGTGCCGGTCGAGATCAAAGCCCGCGCACCCGACAGCAACAGGGGAACGAGATATGCATAGGTCTTGCCGGTTCCGGTGCCTGCCTCGGCAACCAGACAGTCCCGCTCGCTGACACTTTGAGCGATGCTCGAAGCCAGCGCCAGTTGGCCCTGGCGGTGACGAAAGCCCGGCAAGCGTTGCGCCAGCAGACCGGCCTCGCCCATGTATCGTTGAACCGCTTCTTGCAATGCCAGGGCAGCGCGCGCACCGCACTGGTCGGGCGACTCGTCAGATGCGCCAGCGCTTTGGAGCCATTCAGAATGCGACAACAGCGTTGATCCTGAACAGACGGCTCAAGCCGGGACGTCTGGGGTCAGGCGCATCTGCAGCTGAACGATCGCGTCTTTCACATGAAGCTTTCGCTTCTTGAGGCGACGCACCAGCAGCTCGTCGACCGGCTGAGACGCCTGAACCGACTCGATCTGTTCATCCAGGGTGCGATGCTCAGCCTGCAGTTCGGCGATCCTGAGCGTCATGGCGTGCATGTCGTGCATGGTGCGGGGGCTCTGCCGGATGTCACCAGAGGATGTGGACAGAAAGCCCATAGGACAACCGGTCGATGATACGCGATGGCAGGGCAGCGTGCGTGCTTCGCACGCCTCATTTGACGGATCACCCTGCGGAATGCCTGCGCACGGTTTCGATCGATCAAGCTGCGTCAGGGCGCACTGCCGGTTTCACGCTGTCGACGCGCTTCCTGTTGCGCCTGCCTGGCCTGACGCTCGAGCTGCTGCTGTCGGTTCGCTTCGATGGCCCGCGTGCGCTCGGCCACGTTTCCAGCCTCTGCCGCCTGACGCTGCAGCGCCTCTTCGCGACGACGCGCCAGCACCCGCTCCTTGCGTTCGCTTTCCTGAC
>CAIXXI010000112.1 GCA_903923345.1 uncultured Burkholderiales bacterium
CGCTGGCTCTGCCCCTGTTGGCGCATGGCCCGGCCCGGGCGCAGGAGTCCTGGCCCAGCAAGCCGGTGACCCTCATCGTGCCGCAGGCCGCAGGCGGCGCGAATGACACCATTGCGCGGGCTTTCGGGCAGCGCCTGTCGGTGGCGATCGGTCAGCCGGTGGTGATTGAAAACCGCGTCGGGGCGGGTGGCAATGTCGGCACCACGCTGGTAGCGCGGGCACCGAAAGACGGGTACACCCTGCTGATCACCGCGCAGAGTGCCCAGACCATCAATCCGGCTTTGTTTCGCAACCCGGGCTTTGACCCGGTCAAGGATTTCGAGCCGGTGATGACCGTCGCCACGGCGCCGTATCTGCTGGTGGCTCACCCCTCTTTTCCAGCAAAGAATCTGCGCGAGCTGATCGATTACGCCAAGCCCCGGCCTGGCAAGATCGACTTTGCGTCTGCCGGCAACGGCACGCTGAACCACCTGATTGGTGTGATGCTCAACCAGCAGGCCGGGCTGCACCTGGTGCACATTCCGTATCGCGGCGCGGCTGCAGCCGCCACCGATGTGGTCGCCGGGCTGGTGCCGATCGCCTTTGGCAGCCTGCCGGGTGTCATGCCCTTCGTGAAGTCCGGTCAGTTGAAGGTGCTGGGCGTGTGCACCGAAAAACGCACCCGCCTCGCTCCCGACGTGCCCACCCTGGCCGAGACCCTGCCGGGTCTGCACGCCAATGCCTGGTACGGGCTCTTTGCCCCTGCCGGCACACCCAAGGCGGTCGTCGAGCGGATTGCCGCCGAGGGCGCAAAGGTGCTGGCCGCCCCCGATCTGGCCGAGCGGATGGCGGGTCAGGGTGCAGAGCCGTTTCCGGGCACACCGGCCGAACTCGCCAGGCTTCAGTCAGCCGACCTCAAACGCTGGGCCGGCATCGTGAAGGCCTCGGGCGCAACCGTCGACTGAGCGGCCTGCACCTCGCGCCACTCCGCACCCGGTGCAGATCTGACCGGGCGCGGCCTGAGGCCTTTTGTATGTGGCCGTCAGTTCGTGCCGGATTGCGACGTCACCGGGCGATGCGCGCCTGAACCGCCTGCACCACCGCTTGCACGGTGATGCCGAAATGCGCGTAGAGGTCCTTGGCCGGCGCTGATTCGCCGAAAGTCGAGATACCAATCACCGCGCCGGCGCGGCCGACATACTTGCGCCAGAAATCGGGGTGGGCAGCCTCGATGGCCACCGCCGGCAGCGCGGGCGCCAGCACGCTGTCCTGATAGGCGACATCCTGTCGGTCGAAGACAGTGGTACTGGGCATCGACACCACGCGCACCGCAATGCCTGCTTCGGCCAGCTGCTTTTGCGCATCCAGTGCAATCGAGACCTCGGAGCCGGTGGCCAGAATCACGGCGCGAGCCGCAGCCGCTTCGGACAACACATAGCCACCGCGACGGATCATGGATTCGAAGCCGGTGCTGTTGGCCACCTGCGGCAGGTTCTGACGCGACAGCGCCAGTGCGCTCGGGCCGTCGCGCCGCTCGACCGCACAGGCCCAGGCCACGGCGGTTTCCAGGCCGTCGGCCGGGCGCCAGACATCCAGCCCCGGGATGATCCGCAGGCTCGGGACCTGCTCGATCGACTGGTGGGTGGGGCCGTCTTCGCCCAGACCGATCGAGTCGTGGGTGAAGACATGAATCACCCGGGTCTTCATCAGCGCGGCCATCCGCAGGGCATTGCGGCTGTAATCGCTGAAGGTCAGGAAGGTGCCGCCATAGGGCAGCAGACCGCCATGCAGCGCCATGCCGTTCATCATCGCAGCCATGCCGAACTCGCGAACGCCATACGAGAGGTGATTGCCGCGAACATCCCGTTTTGCGGTGATGCAGCCTTTGAAGTTCGTGAGGTTCGATCCGGTCAGGTCGGCGCTGCCGCCAAAGAATTCGGGCAGCAGCGGCGCCAGTGCATCGAGTGCATTCTGGCTGGCCTTGCGGGTTGCAATTGCATCGGTCTTCGAAGCGATCGTGTTCAGTGCTTCAGAAAGCCCGGCTGCCCAGTTCGCCGGCAGCTCGCCTTGCATGCGGCGTTCGAACTCGGCTGCCTGCGCCGGAAACGCGGCCCGATAGGTGGCGAAGCGTTCCTGCCATTGCGCTTGTGCGGCCGCGCCGCGGGCCCGCGCATCCCATGCGGAAGAAACATCGGCCGGCACTTCGAAGGGGGCTGCGCTCCAGCCCAGGGCTTGCCGCGTGGCGGCGACTTCAGTCGCACCGAGCGCTGCGCCATGCACATCGTGCGTGCCGGCCTTGTTCGGTGAGCCCTTGCCGATCACGGTCTTGCAGCAGATCAGGGTGGGGCGACCTTCGGGCAGCGACGACTGAGTGCGCGCAGCCGCAATCGCGGCGTCGACTGCCGCGGTGTCGTGACCGTCGACACCGGCGATCACGTTCCAGCCGTAGGCTGCGAAGCGCTGCGGCGTGTCGTCGGTGAACCAGCCCTCGACATGGCCATCGATCGAGATGCCGTTGTCGTCGTACAGCGCGATCAGCTTGGACAGCCGCAGGGTGCCGGCCAGCGAGCACACCTCGTGGCTGATGCCCTCCATCAGGCAGCCGTCACCGAGGAACACATAGGTGAAGTGATCGACGATACTCAGTGCACCGCCATCGTGGGGCCGGTTGAACTCGGCCGCCAGCAGCTTCTCGGCGAAGGCCATGCCGACCGCATTGGCCAGGCCTTGCCCGAGTGGGCCGGTGGTGGTCTCGACGCCGGGCGTGATGCCGACTTCCGGATGTCCCGGTGTCTTTGAGTGCAACTGCCGAAAGCGGCGCAGCTCATCGATCGGCAGGTCATAGCCGGTGAGGTGCAGCAGCGCGTAGATCAGCATCGAGCCGTGCCCGTTGGAGAGCACGAAGCGGTCCCGATCGGCCCAGTGCGGGTCGGCCGGGTTGTGCCGCAGATGGCGGTTCCAGAGCACCTCGGCGATCTCGGCCATGCCCATCGGTGCGCCGGGATGGCCTGACTTGGCGGCCTCGACCGCATCGACGGCAAGCATCCGGATTGCATCGGCCATGCGACGCGCCAGCGCCGGATCGGGGGTCTTCGACATCAGGGGCTCCAGGAGGAATTCGGGTCAGGACACGCTTGGGCCGCCGCTGCGGCCGAGCGCATATCTCAGAGTGCGCCGAGGGCGCGTTTGCGACGCTCGATCATTCGCCAGATGAAAGGCGTGAAGATCAGTTGCATCGCAAGCTCCATTTTGCCACCGGGCACCACGACGGTATTGGCGCGCGACATCCAGGA
>CAIXXI010000113.1 GCA_903923345.1 uncultured Burkholderiales bacterium
CGCACCAGTCGGGTGATCTCTTCGAAGCTGAGCAGGGATGACTGCGGCAGGAAGGCGTAATCCTTGTCGAAGACCGAACGGGGCATGCAATAGCTGCAGCGGAAATTGCAGCGATCAGTCACCGAGATGCGCAAATCGTGCAGGCGCCGGCCGCGGCCATCGAGCAACTGTCCGGTGGCGGGCTCAATGCGATCGGGCACGCTCGGCAAGGTGGCCGCGTAGCGCTGATCGGCAATCGGAATGATGAATCGTTCGGACATCGCAAGGGTTCCCTGAACAGTCTACCAGTGCGAATTTCCTGCTACGGCCGATGGTTGGGCGGAAGGGAATGGGAGTCGAACCCACCCGGCGACGCATGGCGCCACCCACCGGGTTTGAAGCCCGGCCGACCCACCCGGATCGATTCCCTTCCAAAGCAGCCGAGCACGCGCTGCATTCTGTTGCACAGGGTGTAAATCATGCCAGTGCGCGTTGCAGCGCGGGCAGTTGTTCCAGCAGGCCTGAGGCCTCTTCCAGGCAGCGCAGATCGAGCAGCAGCCGGTCTTCGGAAATCCGACCGATCACGGGTACGGGCAAGCCTCGCAGGGTACGCGACAGTTCGTCGAGCGCTCGACCGATGCCCTTGCGTGCAGCAGGCGCCACAGCCAGCCCCGCCGAGGGCAGCCGATCGATGGGCAGTGACCCCGACCCGATCTGGCCAAGCAGGTCGACCACCTCGACATTGAATCGCGGTGCAAGGGCTGACGCCATCCTGGGGTGGACCGCCACGGCCATCGCCCGGATCGATTCCTGGGGGCGGGTCAACAGTCGCAGGGTGGGCAGGTCGCGAGCCAGCCGTTCGGGCCGCAGGTAGAGCATCAGGGTGGCTTCGAGCGCGGCCAGCGGCAGCTTGCTGACCCGCAGCGCGCGTTTCATGGGAAAGCGCCGGATGCGTTCGATGGCATCGCGCCGCCCGACGATCAGGCCGGCTTGTGGGCCGCCAAGCAGCTTGTCGCCGCTGAAAGTAACCACATCGCAGCCGGCACGCAGCTTGTCTTGAACGAGTGGCTCGTGGGGCAAACCCCAGGCGGACAGATCGACCAGTGCCCCGGATCCGAGATCGCTCACCAGTGTCACACCGTGTCGACGGGCGATTGGAGCCAGTTCGGACTCATCGACCGAACGGGTGAAGCCCTGCACGACATAGTTGCTGGTGTGAACTTTCATCAGCACGGCGGTGCGCTCGCTGATGGCCTGTTCGTAGTCGTGAGGATGGGTTCGATTGGTGGTGCCCACCTCGACCATCCGCGCGCCGGCGCTGGCCATGACATCCGGCATCCGGAAGGCCCCGCCGATTTCGACCAGCTCGCCGCGCGAGACGATGGCTTCGCGTCCGCCGGCCAGAGCGGCCAGGCTGAGCAACACTGCGGCTGCATTGTTGTTGACCACGGTTGCAGCTTCGGCGCCAGTGAGCGAGCACAACAGGGATTCGACCACCGAATCACGATCGCCGCGACCGCCCGACTCGAGGTCGTACTCCAGGTTGTTGGGCGAGGCCATCAGGCCCATCACCCGCTGCAGCGCTTCTTCGGCCAGCAGTGCGCGGCCGAAATTCGTGTGGATGACCGTGCCAGTCAGGTTCAGCAGCTGGCGCAGGCGAGGCGCAAGGCGCTGCTCGATCCGCATGCGCAGGGCATCTTGCAGCTGGGCCTCTTCAAGCGCGAGGCTCGCCAACTCACCACGGAGCGCCTGGACACGCATCGAGTCGAGCAACTCGCGCGATGCCTGGGCGATCAGATGGTGGCCGTGTTCATCGATCAGTGCACGGGCTGAGGGAAGCCTCAGGAGCCGATCAACCGAGGGCAGATCCTGTGGTCTGGCCCTCGGTTCTTCGCCGTCAGACGCCGCTGGCTGTGCCATTGCGTGGCCCTGCGGTCGGATCGGTCTGTCAGTCCGGATTGCGCGGTGTATCGGTCTCGATTTGCTGCAGCGGCTCGGCAACCGGCGCGGGACGCGGCTTTCGCACGCGTGCAACCCGGGGCTTGGGCGCAATCGGCTCGGGCTCCGGTTCGGCGCGCGACGAGGTCTGGACCCATTGCAGACCCACGCTTTCGACCACGGCGGTCAATGCACTCGCATCGACTGCAGGGGCCGAGACCGCGACCGGCGCAGCGACCGGGGCTGCGACCGGGGCGGTTGGTGCTTCACGAACGACCGGTGCCTCGACGAAAGCCTGAGCCACGACCGTTGCTTGTTGCGGTGAGACCGCCGACTCTGGGCGCACCTCGACCGGCTGCTCAATCGGTGTGGCTGTTTGAGCGGACTCGTTCGTGTTCGCCGGGGCATCCGTTGAGCCGGCCGCGAGTGCGGCAATGGAGGCGGGAATCACTCGCTCGAGCGGCAGGCCAACGGCAGGCCGGGGGGGTGTTGCGCGAGGCTCCATTGCCGCAGGCGCGGACGACACTGCCGGTGCTTCTGGCAGGGCGGTTGAGACCGGCTCTGGAAGGGCTGAAACTGGCTCTGGTGCAAGCTGGATGGGTGCGGGTGCACGCTCAGTCGGTGCCTCGAAGGCCTGCGCGACAACCGGTTCAGGCACGACCGCAGCGGTCTCGGCGAGTGCAGTCGGCTCGGTCGACACGAATGTCGATTGCAAGGGCTGCTCCGCGCCGTCCTGCTCCGAGGACTCGATTGCCGAGCCGTCAGCCCGGTCGCGACCACGGCCACCGCGACGACGGCGACTGCGACGACGCGCCTCGCCCGCCTCGCCTTCGCCCGCCGCTGCATCGCTCAGCCCCAGGTCCTGATCTGCGGTCTGTGTGCCCGTGGCCCTGCTTGTATCTGCCTGCGGGAAATCGATTTCAGCCTGGGATGCAGGCGGGCTGACCTCAGCAGCACGCCTGGGCTCGCGACGGCGCTTTGGCTCATCGGTGCCAATGCGGTCGCTGGTCGCAGACTCGGCTGAAACACCATTGCCTGTCGACAGGCCCTCTGCATTGACCTCGACGCTGTCCTTGGGGGGGCGTCGATCATTCCGCGAGCGCCGGCCTTCACGGGGCTCGCGGGCCTCACGCGGCTCTTTGGGTTCGCGCGGCTCTTTTGCCTCGCGCGGTTCACGCGCCTCACGGGGCTCACGCGGTTCGCGGCCACGACCCTCGCGCGAGCCGCGGCGATCGTCGCGACCCCGACGCCCGCCTTCCGAACCCTCGCGGGTTCTGCGCTCGGACTCGGTGGACACCGACGACGACTCGACGCTGGTCGTGGTCGTGATCTGGGTTGAGAGAGGCGCTGCCACTTCGGGTGTGCTGACCGGCTTGGACCGGAACATCGACAGGAATCGGCCAAACAGCCCCTGCGGCTCGCTCGCGACCGGTGTTGAAACCGGTGCCGGCAGTGCCGGGGGGGCAATCGACACTGGTTCCTGGACGGGCTGAGGCAGTGCCACCGGAGCCGGTTGATCGGGTGTCACCCCTTTGACCACCGCTTCCTGGCGGGTCTTGCCGGCATCGAATTTGCGGTCGAGGTATTCACCGGATTCAGCCGGACCATCCGACATGGTGTAGCTCGCCCGGTAGTTGGCCAGACGCTCATCGTCATGGCGCAGGCGCTCGAGCTTGTAATGCGGCGTCTCGATGTGCTTGTTCGGGACCAGCACGATCTCGACTTTCAGGCGGGCTTCGAGCTTGGCGATCTCGGCGCGCTTTTCGTTGAGCAGATAGGTCGCCACCTCGACCGGAACCTGGGCATGGACGGCGGCGGTGCTTTCCTTCATCGCCTCTTCCTGGATCACCCGCATCATGTGCAGGGCCGAGGATTCAACGTCGCGGATGACACCGGTGCCATTGCAGCGCGGGCAGGTGATGTGGGTGCCTTCATTCAGTGCCGGTCGGATGCGCTGGCGCGACAACTCCATCAGCCCGAAACGCGAGATCTTGCCCGCCTGAACCCGCGCACGGTCGTAGTGCAGCGCTTCTTTTGCGCGCTGCTCCACCTCGCGCTGGTTCTTGGCGCTCTCCATGTCGATGAAGTCGATGACGATCAGGCCGCCCAGATCGCGCAGTCGCATCTGGCGTGCCACTTCGTCGGCCGCTTCCATGTTGGTTCGGAAGGCGGTTTCCTCGATGTCCGAACCGCGGGTCGAGCGCGCCGAGTTCACGTCGATGGCCACCAGCGCCTCGGTGTGATCGATGACGATTGCGCCGCCCGAGGGCAGGGGCACCACCCGCGAATAGGCGGTTTCGATCTGGTGTTCGATCTGGAACCGCGAGAACAGCGGCGTGTGGTCGCGGTAGCGCTTGACCCGATTGACCATGTCCGGCATGACATGGCCCATGAATTGCTGCGCCTGCTCGCAGACATCGTCCGTGTCGAACAGGATTTCCCCGATGTCCGGCGAAAAATAATCCCGGATGGCGCGGATCACCAGGCTCGACTCCTGATAGATCAGGAAGGCGCCCGACGACGAACCGGCGGCGGATTCAATGGCTCTCCATAGCTGCAGCAGGTAGTTCAGGTCCCACTGCAGTTCTTCCTGCGTGCGTCCGATGCCGGCTGTGCGGGCAATCAGGCTCATGCCCGAAGGATGCTCGAGCCGATCCATGATCTCGCGCAGTTCCTGGCGGTCTTCGCCCTCGACGCGGCGCGACACACCGCCGCCGCGCGGGTTATTGGGCATCAGGACCAGATAGCGGCCGGCCAGTGAGATGTAGGTGGTGAGTGCAGCCCCCTTGTTGCCGCGCTCTTCTTTTTCGACCTGGACGATCAGTTCCTGGCCTTCAGAAATCACATCCTGGATTCGGGCTTTCGAGGCTTCGACGCCCGACTTGAAGTAGGC
>CAIXXI010000114.1 GCA_903923345.1 uncultured Burkholderiales bacterium
GCTGCTCGGTTTGCTGATGCTCGTCGCCTGCGGAGGTGGAGGTGGGGGCAGTGCAGACAGCACGGCGCCTGGCGTGCCGATGGCAGCAGAACCGCCAGTTGTCGGCACGGGGGCATCGAGTGCACCCGCACCGACGGCCGTCCCTGCGAGCGTGGTGCTCCCTAGACCTGTCCTCAGCTTCAACGATACCGGTGTCAGCGTCTCCGACGGCCTGACCTTCAACGGCACATGGTCGGTGGGGTCGCTGTTCGACGGCTTGGGCTGGGAATGGTCGGTCGACCAGGGGCGCACCTGGATTCGCGGTGAAGGCGACAGCTTTGTGGTGGCCGGCGATGGCAGCAAGCTCATCTGGGCACGAACCTTCGATGGGAAGGGGAACTTCTCCGAGATCGTGATGGTCTCGTGCACACTCGACACGACCGTGCCCATGCAGCCGCAGGTCAGCCTGATCGCCGGCGCGCTGCCGTCGATCCAGATCCAGGGACTGGAGCCCATGGCAGGCTGGGAGTACTCGGTGGATGAGCAGCGCACCTGGATCCGAGCTTCAGGGATGTCCCTGTCGCTCGCGGGTAACCTCCTGCGCCGGATATGGTCGCGCCAGATCGACGCAGCGGGCAATCCGTCCCAGCCGGTCGCGACGATGCTCGACGGCCCCGATGCCTCCAACGGCTGGGTCGAGGCCTCCAACGACCCCTTGGGACCCACTGCGTTGCCCCGCTGGGAGGGCAGAGTGCTGCTGCACGGCGAGGTCACGCGGGGGGATGCGGATTTCATCCGATTCGACGTCCCCCAGGGCTACACGCTGCGTTCGATGCGACTGGTCTACTACGACTCACCCGATCCGATCGCGTTCTATGCGCTTCAAAAGGCGCCTGTCTTTGATGCGGGCACGAACATACAGCGGATGCTGTCTTGGAAGCACCTCGGCCCATCCGACCTGCTGGCCGAGTTGCTCGGCGGCATTGCCACGCCGGCCCGTAGCGAGGGGGCCTACACGCTCTGGGTTCAACAGACTGGGGCAGACCGCACCGCGTACGCGATAGAAATCGCGATCGGGTTGGACTAGCGAGCGCCCGAGCCTCGGGTGCCAGGCGAGTGAATTTGGCATCAGCGCACGCGATGCCGAGAGGTGGCCATGTGTCTTCGGGAGGCCTGGTTGGATTGAAACCGCGCCTGATACCGGCATGTGAACGGCATCACCGCTTCCGCGTCGCGTGCGACACTCCTCCTGATAAACCGACAAGGAGGAGACGATGCATCGTAGGCGTGTTATCCGCGACATGACTTTTGGCGGCCTCGCGTTGACCGGGACCTTGGGATCATCAATCGCCCAAACCGATCCTTATCCCGAGCGCCCGGTGATGCTGGTGGTGCCCTTCACGCCCGGAGGAACGACCGATGTGCTCGCGCGCGTGGTCGGCGAAAATCTTGGCAAGCGCATGGGCGGGTCGTTCCTGATCGACAACAAACCCGGCGCCAACACCATCATCGGGGCACAGCTGGTGGCCAAGGCGCGCCCGGACGGCTACACCTTGCTGATTGCGGCCGGCTCCACCATGGTGCTCAATCCGCTGTTGCGCAAGCAGTTGTCATACAACCCGGAGCGCGAGTTCGACATCATCGCGCTCACAGGTGACATCCCGCTGGTTGCAGTGGTGCCAGCGACCTCGCCCATCCGAAATCTGGATGACCTCATTGCTCGGGTGAAGGACAAGCGCACACCGCTCACCTACGCCTCGGTGGGCGTAGGCAGCACCTTGCATCTGGCCGGCGAGTTGTTCGAAGACTTCACCGGATCACCCATGACGCATGTGGCCTACAAGGGCAGTGTGCCGGCGATCACCGATGTGGTCGGCGGGCGCGTTGATCTGATGTTCGATAGCCCCACCACCGCGCTGCCGCATGTGCAGTCCGGCCGGCTGCGCGCCGTCGCAGTCACTTCGGCCACGCGCCAGTCCTACTTGCCCGACGTGCCTGCAGTGGCCGAGAAAATCCCCAATTACCTCGCGATCGTCTGGTACGGGCTGGTGGCGCCCAAGGGTTTGCCAGCAGCCGTTCGAGACAAGCTCAAATCAGCCATGGACGCATCTCTGGCCTCGGCCGAATATCAGACCTCGCTCACTCGGGCCTATATCAGTCCTGCGCCTGTGCTCAGCCCGGAGAAGATTGCCGAGTTCGTCGGTGCCGAGCGCAAGCGCTGGGGAGACCTCATCGGCAAACTGAACATCCAGATGGAAGGCTGATTAACAGCCACATAGGTCACACCGCGATGCGCCGCGCTGCCTGCAGCAGCTGTCGACCGCAACCCTGTGCAAAGGAAAGCGAAGCATGAAACGCGTTTTGATCGTATTGGCGATGGCTCTGTTCAACACCCAGCAGGCGGTCGCCCAGACAGAAACCATCGAGAGCTGCTGCACGGGCACGGCCAATCCGAGTGGCAAATATGGAAGCACGGATCTGCCACGCACCACCTTTGTCGTCACGTACAACCCTTCAGGGGCCAGGTTGCAGTCACCCTGGGCCACGCTCTATCTCGGCGTGCAGTGCGACGCGCAGTCGCCGCAATATGGCAATGGGTCCTGGGGCTGGGCTAATGGCGGCACGCGTGTGAGCTTCGCAGATGGGCGAGCCATCGGATTTCCCAGGCAGGTCCTGGATGATCTGATTGGTCGATCGAAAGGCCGATGCAGTCTTTGATCAGCATCAAGGAAAATTGAACCAGCGCGCCCGCCGGGCCATCGAAGCGCCTACAGGTGCTTTGGTCCGTACCAGTCCTTCACCGCAGCCACATAACGCTGCACGCCTTGTGCCACGGTTGCAGCATCCAGTGCGCCATAAGACAGCCGCTGATAGTTGGCGCTCTGGGTGTCGGTCAGGCCGAATGCAAAGCCTGGAATGGTTGCCACGCGATGGCGCTCGGTCATGACTCGATTGAACTCGAGCGGATCGCCATTCAGCCCCGGCAGTTTCATCAGCACATAGAACGCGCCTTGAGTCTGGGGGAACTGTACCCGATCGCCCAGTTCGGCCAGCCGCGAATACACCGACTGACGCACCTGGGCGAGATCGGCGATCCGAGGCTCGACCAGTGACCGCCCCTGCTGCAAGGCCTGCAGGGCAAGCAACTGAGAGGCAACCGGCGCACAGATCAGATTGGTGTCCTGGACCTTGTTCATGGCCTCAAAGAGATCGGCTGGGTAGACCACATAGCCCACGCGCCAACTGGCCATGCCGTAGTTCTTGGAAAACGAATAGAACGACAGGGTATGGGCGTGCGCCCCGTCGATCGATCCGGGCGAAAAGTGTTTCGCGCCGTCATAGGTGAAATGCTCGTAGGCCTCGTCACTGAAGTGATACAGACCATGTTGTGCGCACAAGGCATTGACTGCGCGCAGATCGCTCTCCGGGTACACCGCCCCAGTGGGGTTGTTGGGCGACACCGTCACGATGGCTCGTGTGCGCGCAGTGATCGCCTTGGCCAGCGCGGGAACGTCGAGCTGCCAGGTGCTCAGCACCGGCACCGGGACGGGCACGCACCCTGCCATCCGGATCGCCATCTCCTGGTTGAAGTAGTACGGGCTGGGCAGGATGAATTCATCGCCCGGGTCGGCCACGGCCAGCACCGCGTTGAGGAAGGCCATGTTGCTGCCGGCGGTCACCATGATCAGTGAGTGAGTCCCACACACCAAGTGGTTGTCCTTGGCAAGCTTGTCCTCGATGGCAGCCACCAGCGGTGGGTATCCATTGACCGCCTGGTATTTGTTGAGCTGCGTGTCGGCCATCAATTCAGGCAGCATCCCCAGCGCATCCGCGGGCGGACCATAGCTCACCACACCCTGGCCAAGGGAGATGGTTCCCGGGTTGGCGCGAACAAGCGCCGCAATGGCGGGAATGATCGGGGTGTCGACCCGCTCCATGCGAGAAGAGGTGCGTTTCATCAATTTGAGCTGTCGGGTGGGCAGGCGAATCCGGCGAAGCGGCCATCTTATCCTGCGGCTGGTGCGTCTTCTGATAGGCGATATCTCGCCGTTTCAGCTCGGCCGGACCTGAGCTGCCCTGGGGTGATCGGAGCTTTATGGTGACTTGAGTAGAATCGGTGGGTCATCAATCCATAACAACAGCGAACAGGGAAGGAGACCCTCAATGCAATTCGATGCAAACACCAGCGCAGTCGTGACCGGAGGCGCTTCCGGCCTTGGACGTGCCACCGCCGAAGCCCTCGCAGCGGCCGGCGTCAAGGTCGCGATTTTCGACATCAATGAAGCCAACGGCACCGAGGTTGCCAAAGCCATCGGCGGCCTGTTCTGCAAGGTCGATATCAACAGCGAAGACAGCGTTGTCGAAGGGTTTGCCAAGGCGCGCGCAGCACACGGCCAGGAGCGCATCCTGGTTCATTGCGCAATGACTTCACGGCGCGGCAAGACACTCGCCTTCGACAAAGCGGCCGGCAAACTCAAGCGACTGCCTACAAGCGAATATGAAGCCGGCGTTCAGGGCGTGCTGATCGCAAGCTATCGCGTGGCGTCACTGTCGGCAGAAGGCATGGCCAACCTGCCTCCGCTCGAAGACGGCGAGCGCGGCAGCATCACGCTGACCGCATCGGTTGCGGCACAGGACGGCCAGATCGGCCAGATCATCTACGGTTCGGCCAAGGCAGGCGTCAATGGCCTGGTGCTGCCGATGGCGCGCGATCTTTCCGATATCGGCATCCGCGTCAATTCGATCATGCCGGGCATCTTTGCCACGCCGCTGATGCTGGGCGCAACCCCTCAGGTGCTTAACAGCCTGAGTGCCTCGGTGCCATTCCCCAAGCGTCTGGGCAAACCCGAAGAATTCGCCAGCCTGGCCCTGGAACTGGCCCGCAATTCGTATTTCAACGGACAGTGCATCCGCCTGGACGGTGCCATCCGTATGGCGCCGCGCTGAACCGGATACCGCCCTTCGCCGCGACGCTCAAGGCCATGCGGCGTGCGGCGCTGTGCTGTGTTGCATTACTGGCGCTTCCGGTTTGTGCACACACATTGGAAGGCAGGGTGGTTGGCGTCTCGGACGGCGACACCCTGAACCTGCTGGTGGTGCGTCAACCGACTGAACAGGGCGGTGCTGTGGTCAGGCAGCAGATCACCGTGCGGGTATCCGGCATCGATGCGCCTGAGAAGTCACAGCCCTTTGGCGATCGTGCAAAGCAGAGTCTCTCGCAGTGTGCATTCGGCAGGTGGGCTGTGCTTGATGTGGTCAAACTGGACCGATTCGGTCGTTCGGTCGCCAAGGTGAATGTTGACGGCATCGACTGCGGTCTGCGCCAGATTCAGGATGGGATGGCCTGGCATTTCAGGAAATACATGAAAGATCAGCCACCAGCCGATCGAACGAGCTACGCCGCGGCGCAAGACAAGGCCCGCGAAGAGCGGCTGGGTCTCTGGGCCGACCCGACGCCGGTGCCGCCCTGGGAGTTTCGCCACCCGCGAGCTGAACGCGGCGCAGGAAAGACATGATGGCTCACGACTATCCATTGCATCACCGCACGATCGGACGGGTGCTGGCCGACAAGGCAGATCGAATCGGTTCACGGACCTTCCTGCTCTGGCAGGGCCGGCATTTCACCTATGCCGAAGTCGAGTCGATGACCAATCGGTATGCCAACGGCTTTGCTGAACTGGGCATCCAGCATGGCGACCATGTCGCCGTCATGATGGCGAATTGCCCGGAGTTCCTCTGGGTCGTCTGGGGGCTTGGCAAGCTGGGGGCGGTGGCCGTTCCTCTGAATACCGCAGCCAAAGGCGAATTGCTGCGCTACTTCATCGATCAGTCCGATGCTGTCTGTGTTGTGGTCGACGCACCGTGGTGCGATCGATTCGAGGCAATCTCAGGTGCGATTCCTAAGGTCCGGCACTTCATCGTGCGCGACACGGATTCATCGCCATCAGCGGCCATGGCTGATTCACGGGCACATGTGCTGAGCCTGGCTCAGATCGAGTCTCGTAACGACCGCGCGCCGCCGCTTGAGCGGGTGTCCCACGATGACACGCAATTGATCATCTACACCTCTGGCACGACCGGGCCCTCAAAGGGCGTCATGTGCCCCCACTCGCAGGGCTTGAGCGTGGGCCGCTCGGTTGCAACCGACTACGGCTATCGGGCCGATGATGTGCTCTACACCTGCTTGCCGCTCTTTCATGCCAATGCCTTGTGGTACTCATGCTGTGCGGCGCTGTGGGCTGATGCAGCCGTGGCATTGTCCGAGCGTTTTTCGGCGTCGCGATTCTGGGACGAAATCCGCGCGAGTGGTGCCACACAGTTCAACTCGCTGGGCGCGATGACCAACATCATCATGCAGTTGCCCCCGGGACCACACGAGCGCGACCACGCGCTTCGCCAGTGCATGGCGGTTCCGATCCAGAAGGCACTCCATGCTGAACTGCGTGAGCGTTTCGGGGTGGCGGTGACGTCACTTTTTGCGATGTCGGAAAATTTCGCGGTCACGACCTTTGTTCCGGACGATCCGCCGGAAAAAGCCGGGTCGGCAGGCTCTCCCAGAGGCGCGGCCGAATTGATCATCGTCGACGATGACGGCCATCAGGTGGCGGCCGGTGAAGTCGGCGAAATCAGGATCAAGCCCCGGCATCCGGGCACGATGATGAAGGGCTATTACAAGATGCCCCAGCAGACCGAGGCCGCCTTCGTTGATGGCTGGTTCTGCACCGGAGACCGCGCTTACGTCGATGCGGACGGTTATCTGTATTTTGTTGACCGCAAGAAAGAAGCGATTCGGCGTCGGGGCGAGAATATCTCTGCGTATGAGGTCGAGATGATCCTGGCCAAACATCCGGGCATCGTCGAGGTGGCTGCCGTCCCGGTGCCGTCAGAGCTCAGCGAAGACGAGGTCATGGTCTACGTGGTGCGCAAACCGGGCCATGTGGTGTCGCACGCCGATGTCGTGCACTTCGCCATTGCGCAGATGAACTACTACATGGTGCCGCGCTTTGTCGACTTCATCGACGAACTGCCCAAGACCGCGACCGAGAAGATCGAAAAGTACAAGCTCAAGGCAGATGCTCTGGCGCGACGCGACCAGCTCTGGGACCGTGAGCGTGAAGGCATCGAGGTGCGGCGTTAGCCGCAGCGTGGAGCACGGGATGAGGGACTCGGCAATCACCTGCAAGGGCAGGGCATGATGCGACGTGCAGCCATTCTGGGCTATGGCGCCGTGCCAGTGGGCAGCCACCAGCGTGCAGTGGGTGACAAGGCCGTGCTCGAGCATGAACTCGCGGTCGATGTTGTGCTCGATGCGGTGTCGATGGCGGGGTTATCACGCGACGACATCGAAGGTGTGGTCGTGGCCCATCCCGGGGATCACACCCGCCAGGGCTATTTCCATACCTTCCTGACCGCGTATCTGGGCATTCAAGCCCGTTCAACCGTGGTCCAGGTCCTGGGCAATGGCATGACCGGTGGGCATGCCTTTGATCTTGCTGTGCATCAGGTCACCTCCGGGCAGGCCGATTGCATGTTGTCGGTTGGAGTGCATTTCGAGACAGGCGTCCCGACCCTGCAGCATCTGGACTACAGCATCCGGCTGACTGGTGATGTCGATTTTCAGTCGGTGTTCGGTGCAGTGCCGATTGCCTGGTATGCGATGGATGCCCAGCGCTACCTGTACGAGCACCGCCTCGAACGCGCCACGCTGGCTAGCATTGCGGTCAAGAACCGCGACCATGCGATGCGCAATCCGCTGGCGCAGTACCGTTCGCCCCTGACCATCGAAGAAGTCCTGAATGCCCGGCCGATCGTCGAGCCCCTGGGCCTGTATGAAGTGCCGGGTCGTGCGGATGGCGCAGTGGCACTGATGATCGTGAGCGAAGAGCGTGCGCGCAGCAGTGGCTTGCCTTACGTGCTGGTGGCCTCACGGGGTTTTCAGCATGAAGGTCAGCATCAGATCAATGACCGACCCTGCGATGTCCTGGACTACGACACCCTGCGCCAGGCCAGCGGCCGTGCGCTGCACGATGCCGGCCTTGGCTTGAGCGACATCGACACCTTTCAGGTCTACGCACCCTGCACCATCGTCGAGGCGCTCGGCACCGAGGCACTCGGCCTATTCCCAAGAGGGCAGGGCGCGGCGGCTGCGGCCGATGGCCAGACCCGCTTCGATGGGCAGTTTCCAGTCAATACCTGTGGAGGATGCCTGTCCAGGGGCCATCCGCCGGAGGTCACGCCCTTATATGACGTGGTCGAAGCGGTCATGCAGTTGCTCGGTCGAGCCGGTGATCGCCAGGTGGCCTCCTGCGAACATGCGATGACCATCTGCGAGCTGGGCAAGTACAACGCCTCGCTTGTCCACGTCCTGAGGGCGTACCGATGAGCGCACTGCCCGAGGTTCGCATGCAGGGCAATCGCCCCGTGGCTCCGCGGGTGTCAGGCTTCACCCGCCCGTTCTGGGATGCGCTGTCTGAGGGGCGCCTGCAGACCACAGCGTGTACCCGCTGCAGTGTGCTGAACTTTCCCCCGCGAAATTTGTGCCGCGCCTGCTGGAGTCGCGATCTTCACTGGGTCGATCTGAGGCCCCTGGGAACGCTCTACAGCTTCACGCGGGTTCATGTGGTACCAGGCGCCTTCAGCGCAGATGCGCCATACACCATCGGCATCGTCGACCTGGACGGCGGGCTGCGCCTGATGTGTCGGCTGATGGGGCCAGTCGAGGCGACAGACCTCGACCGCGCGGTTCAGATGCTGGTGCTTCGCTATGACGACGGCCCCTTGTTCGGGGGGCAGGTCGTCGGCTGAATCAGAACAGGTGCCTGAATACCCAGAACAGGAAGCCAGCCAGAAAAACCGAGGCCGGCAGGGTCAGCACCCAGGCCAGTGCAATGCTGCGGACAGTTGACGCATTCAGTCCGGATCCGCTTGCCGCCATCGTCCCGGCGACACCCGACGACAGCACATGGGTGGTCGACACCGGAAGCCCGAAATAGTCGGCCGCACCGATCGTTGCAGCTGCAACTGATTCCGCGGCTGCACCCTGACCATAGGTCAAGTGGGTCTTGCCAATTTTTTCACCGACCGTCTGAACGATGCGTTTCCAGCCGACCATCGTGCCCAGACCCAGCGCCACTGCGACGCCGACTTTCACCCACAAGGGGATGAACCGGGTCGCGTCGTCAACCGCCTTGTGATACGCCACGACGGTTTTCATGTCGTCCGGGGAGACGTCGAGCTGCTTTTTCTTGTCGATCAGCTTCAGTGCTTCGCCAATCAGGTACATGTCGTTTCGAAGGTTGGATACCAGCTCGGTCGGTACGTCCTTCAGCGTCTTGTAGTTCTCCACGCCCTTGCTCGTGCTGCTGACCATCGAGAGCAACCCGACCGTGGTTTCGTCGGTGAATTTCCGCAGACGCACCGCATCCTTGACAGCCTCGACAGGATCCGCCACGGACAGGCCGGGCTTCACATAGCGCTTGAGGGTCTGTTCGACCTGCGCTGATGCTTTGCGGAACTCGGCCAGCTTGGACTCATCCGGCGTGCGGTTCAATGCAAACGCTGTCGGCACGATGCCGACCAGAATCAGCATGATCAGGCCCATGCCCTTCTGGCCGTCGTTCGAGCCGTGAGCAAAACTCACACCGGTGCAGGTCAGGATTAGCAGGGCTCGAATCCACAATGGGGGCGGCGCATTGCCCGCGGGCGGCTCATAGAGCACCTTGCTGCGAACCACCGCCCGCAGGGCGAGGTACAAAAGGGCTGCGGCGAAGAAGCCCACCAGTGGGGAGATGAGCAGTGCCATGCCCACTTCCTTGGCTTTGGCCCAATCAACCCCGCTGGTGGCTGTTCCGGCACTCATCAGCTGATTGGCCACACCCACGCCGATGATCGATCCGATCAGGGTGTGTGAACTTGAAGACGGCAAACCTAACCACCAGGTGCCGAGGTTCCAGATGATCGCCGCCAACAGCAGAGCGAAGACCATGGCGAGGCCGGCACTCGAATTGACCTGGAGAATCAGTTCGACCGGCAGCAAGGAGACGATTCCCCATGCGACCGCGCCGCTTGCAGCCATGACCCCCAGAAAGTTGAAGAAGCCCGACCAGATCACTGCCAGGTGGGCTGGCATCGAATGGGTATAGATCACGGTTGCAACCGCGTTGGCGGTGTCGTGAAAGCCATTGACGAATTCAAAGCCGAGTGCCGCGAGCAGGGCGACAATCAGCAGTATCCACGGCACGGCAATGGTGTTGCCGACATCACCGATCAGCGAGTACAGGACATACCCACCGCCCAGAACCAGCAGGCTGAGAAAGATCAGTGGGCCCCAGATGCCGGTCGGGTTTGCTGCTTCGAGGGGGTTGGCCGGTCTGGATTGCGATTGACTCAGGGTGCTTGCGCTCATTGCCGTGATCAGTAAAGGAGTGATCCGGATAGTGTCCGGGTGCGGGTTCGATTTGAACAGTACGCACGATGGACTACCCCTTGATTACCTGAGATCGAAGCGATCCAGATTCATCACCTTGTTCCAGGCCGCCACGAAGTCATGCACGAAGGTCTGTTGCGCGTCATCGCATGCATAGACTTCGGCGATGGCCCGCAACTGAGCGTTGGAGCCGAAGACCAGGTCCACTGTCGTGGCTGTCCACCTGAGCTGGCCATTGCTTCGATCCATCCCCTGCAAAACACCTGCAGTGGCTGAGGGCTGCCAGCGTGTTCGCATGTCGAGCAGGTTGACGAAGAAGTCGTTACTCAGGGTTTGCGGGCGCAGGGTGAAGACACCGTTTGGCGACTGCTCGGTGTTCGCATTCAGCACCCGCATGCCGCCGATGAGCACGGTCATTTCCGGGGCAGACAGCCCAAGGAGCTGTGCCTTGTCGAGCAGCAATTCGCAGGCTGCATCCTCGAGCCCTGTTCGCAGGTAATTGCGAAAGCCATCGGCTACCGGCTCCAGGACTGCAAACGATTCGACATCGGTCTGCTCCTGAAGGGCATCCATGCGGCCTGCTGCAAACGGTACGCTCACGGCCACGCCCGCTTGATGGGCGGCCGCTTCGATCGCAGCGCATCCGCCCAGGACGATCAGATCGGCGAGCGAGATCCGCTTTCCACCGGACTGCTCGCGGTTGAATCCCTCGCGAATCGACTCCAGTGTGGCCAGCACCGATGAGAGCTCTGCGGGCTGATTCACCGCCCAATCCTTTTGTGGTGCCAGTCGAATGCGCGCGCCGTTGGCTCCGCCGCGCTTGTCGCTGCCCCGGAACGTGGCCGCACTGGCCCATGCCGTGCGAACCAGTTGCGAGATCGACAGACCACTGGCGAGGAGTTTCGACTTCAGACCCGTAAGGTCCTGTGCTTCGACCAGCGGATGATTCACGGCAGGGATCGGGTCTTGCCAGATCAGCACTTCCTGGGGCGCGAGTGCACCCAGATAGCGTGTTCGAGGGCCCATGTCGCGATGGGTCAACTTGAACCAGGCGCGGGCAAACGCATCAGCAAATGCCTTGGGGTCCTGATGGAAACGGCGCGAGATTTTTTCGTATGCCGGGTCCATGCGCAGCGACAGGTCGGCGGTGGTCATCATGGGTGGATGCTTCTTCGATGGATCGTGAGCGTCCGGGATCAGGTGCTCGGGCTTGCACTGCGTAGGCGTCCATTGATGGGCACCGGCAGGGCTTCGGGTCAAGGTCCACTCGTAGCCGAACAGCATGTCGAAATAACCGGTGTCCCAGGTCGTCGGATGGGGTTTCCAGGCACCCTCGATCCCGCTGGTGGTCGTGTCTCCCGCGTTCCCTCTGCCAAAGCGGTTGATCCATCCCAGGCCCTGAGCCTCGATCGGGGCGGCTTCGGGTTCGGGGCCTAGCAGACTGGGGTCGCCTGCGCCATGCGCTTTGCCAAAGGTGTGCCCGCCTGCGACCAATGCCACGGTTTCTTCGTCGTTCATGGCCATACGCGCGAAAGTTTCGCGTACATCCCGGCCTGAGGCCACCGGATCCGGCTGGCCATTGG
Organism: uncultured Burkholderiales bacterium; assembly: GCA_903923345.1. Classification (GTDB taxonomy): domain Bacteria; phylum Pseudomonadota; class Gammaproteobacteria; order Burkholderiales; family Burkholderiaceae_E; genus UBA4615. Next base: position 11,989 of record CAIXXI010000114.1, read on the forward strand.
GGCCTTCCGGATTCACGTAGATCAGTCCCATCTGTACCGCGGCCAGTGGGTTCTGAAGGTCGCGATCACCTCGGTAGCGCTCATCACCCAGCCAGGTTTTTTCAGTGCCCCAGTAGATGTCTTCTTCAGGGGACCAGATATCTTCCCGGCCTCCGGCAAAGCCGAAGGTTTTCAATCCCATGGATTCCAGTGCAACGTTGCCAGCCAGAATCATCAGATCCGCCCAGGAAATCTGGCGACCATATTTCTGTTTGATCGGCCAAAGCAGACGCCGCGCCTTGTCCAGGTTGCCGTTGTCCGGCCAGCTGTTGAGCGGGGCAAATCGCTGGTTGCCTGTTCCCGCGCCGCCGCGCCCATCAGCGATCCGGTAGGTGCCGGCGGAATGCCAGGCCAGCCGAATCATCAGTCCGCCGTAATGTCCCCAGTCGGCAGGCCACCATGCCTGAGAATCGGTCATTAGGGCATGCAGGTCCTTCACGACTGCATCAAGGTCGAGGCTCTTGAAAGCCTGGGCGTAGTCAAATCCCTCGCCCATCGGGTTCGATACCTTGTCATGCTGGTGCAGAACGTTCAGCCGCAGCTGATTGGGCCACCAGTTCGAATTCGTCTGGGCTTCGCCTGTGATCGTCGGGTTGCGCACCGCGCTCGAGAATGGACAGGCTGATTCATTTGACATGCTGATCTCCACTGGGACAGTCGCTTGGGGAAAGACCGGTATTGTCTAACGCAGACCTGAGGCCGTTGTGTGAATCCGTGTCAGCCACTCTGACGTCTGCCAGGACGGTTTCGCCTTGAAGTCGCCCGGCGCTCCACAGCCATAAGGTCATAATGAGACCGAGATGCGGGCATCATCCTGTCCATCCGACCGATCCTGACAACCTGTCGACACGAGCATGAGCGAATCCAATGAATGGGCTTTTCCCGAGGCCTTGCAGCCCAAAGCCTCGGAGCTGAACTTCGAGCTCGAGCCCTTGTTGGATGCGGTGGTTGGCCTTCGTGCCGAGATCGCGCAGCAGGCCTTTTCGGCAAACACCTTGGGCACCTCCAGAACCGGCAGTGGCGTGGTGCTCGATGATCGAGGCTTGGTCCTCACAATCGGTTACCTGATCACCGAAGCCGAGACCGTGTTCCTCACCACCCGCTCGGGCCACGTTGTTCAGGCTGTTCCACTGGCCTACGATCAGGCCACCGGATTCGGGTTGCTCAAGGCATTGCTACCGCTGAATGTGCGCGGCGTTCGGCGAGGTGACAGCCGTACAGCGCAGGCAGGGGATCCGGTCTACCTCATCAGCCAGGGCGGTCTGCCCCATGCGCTCAGTGGCCAGCTGGCCGACAAGCGCCCCTTTGCTGGCTATTGGGAATATCTGCTCGAGGCCGCGCTGTTCACCACGCCGGTTCACCCCCAGTGGAGTGGTTCAGGGCTGTTCAATGCAAACGGGGAACTGATCGGGATCGGCTCGCTGCTGGTGCAGGACGCGCAAGAGGGTGAGTCCGAAGGCAGTCCATCGGCTCAGGGCAATATGTTCGTTCCGATCGACATCCTGGAGCCGATTCTGGACAGCCTGATCGCCACCGGCCACAGCGGAGTGCCCGCGCGACCCTGGCTGGGACTGTATGCGGGTGAGCTCGATGATCAGGTTGTCGTGGGTGGGCTGGCCGAGAAAGGCCCGGCAAAACAAGCCGGCGTGCAGCAGGGCGACCTGGTTCTGGATGTGGCCGGCACCCGGGTGCATTCACTGGCCACGTTTCTGCGGGCCGTCTGGGCGCTTGGCCCGGCAGGGGTGGCCGTGCCGTTGACCCTGGGGCGTGATGGTGAACTCGTCCGGCTGCGTATTCAGTCGGTCGATCGCAGCGACATGCTGTATCGACCGACCGCCCATTGAGGCCTATGGCAACCGACTGCGCTCGATTCAGAAAGCGTCGCCGGGAACCCGTACCCAGCCTTCCATCAGCACCCGCGCACTGCGGCTCATGATGGCTTTCTTGACCACCCAGTCGCTGCCTTCCTGAACCGCTTGCGCGCCAACGCGCAAGGTGCCCGAGGGGTGCCCGAAGCGCACTGCATCGCGATGGCCGCCGCCGGCAGCCAGATTCACCAGCGTGCCGGGAATGGCCGCGGCTGTGCCGATGGCGACTGCAGCCGTGCCCATCATGGCGTGATGCAGCTTGCCCATGGACATGGCCCGAACCAGAAGGTCGATGTTGGCGCCTTTGACCGCCTTGCCACTTGAGGCGACATAGTCAGCCGGGCGCGCAACGAACGCCACCTTTGGGGTGTGCTGGCGTTTGGCCGCTTCATCGACATGGGCAATCAGGCCCATCTTCACTGCGCCATGCGCCCGAATGGTCTCGAATTTCGCCAGTGCTTTAGGGTCGCTGTTGATGGCGTCCTGAAGTTCGGTTCCGGTGTAGCCGATCTCGTCTGCATTTAGAAAGATGGTCGGAATGCCGGCATTGATCATCGTCGCCTTGAACACACCGATGCCAGGGACCTCCAGGTCATCGACCAGATGGCCGGTGGGGAACATCGAGCCACCGGCCCCTTCTTCTTCGGCTGCCGGGTCCATGAACTCGAGTTGCACCTCGGCCGCCGGGAAGGTCACGCCGTCGAGTTCGAAATCACCGGTTTCCTGAACCGAACCCGCGGTGATCGGCACATGGGCAATGATGGTCTTGCCGATATTCGCCTGCCAGATGCGAACGACGGCGATGCCGTCTCGGGGCACTCTGGCCGCGTCGATCAGGCCGGATGCGATGGCGAACGGGCCGACTGCAGCAGACAGGTTGCCGCAGTTGCCGCTCCAGTCGACGAAGGCTGAATCGATCGACACCTGACCGAAGAGGTAGTCGACATCATGGTCGGGGCGGGTGCTGCTGGACAGGATCACCGTCTTGCTGGTGCTCGAGGTGGCACCGCCCATGCCGTCAATCTGCTTGCTATAAGGGTCAGGACTGCCGATGACCCGCATCAGCAGGGCATCGCGCGCCTTGCCAGGGACCTGTGCCGCTTCGGGAAGGTCCTGCAGACGGAAGAACACGCCTTTGCTGGTACCGCCGCGAATGTAGGTCGCGGGAATTTTGATCTGAGCAGCATGTGCCATATCGAAGTCCTCAGGAGGCGGTGCGGGTCGATTCAAGGAAGTCCTGAGCAAACCGCTGCAGCACGCCACCCGCTTCGTAGATCGAGACTTCTTCGGCTGTGTCGAGGCGGCAGGTCACGGGCACTTCGGTGGTGCCGCCCTGCTTGCGATGAATGACCAGGGTGAGGGTGGCGCGTGGTGTGCGCGCACCGATCACATCAAAGCTTTCGGTGCCGTCCAGGCCGAGGGTCTTGCGGGTGGTGCCCGGCTTGAATTCCAGCGGCAAAACGCCCATGCCGATCAGGTTTGTGCGATGAATGCGCTCGAAACCTTCGGCGACGATGGCTTCGACCCCGGCAAGACGCACACCCTTGGCCGCCCAGTCTCGTGATGAGCCCTGGCCGTAATCGGCTCCGGCCACGATGATCAGCGGCTGACGGCGATTCATGTAGGTCTCGATGGCCTCCCACATGCGCATCACGGTGCCTTCGGGTTCGACGCGCGCAAGCGAGCCTTTCTTGAGCTGGCCATCGACGATGGCCATTTCGTTGCTCAGCGTGGGATTGGCGAAGGTGGCACGCAAGGCGGTGAGGTGGTCACCACGGTGCGTGGCATAGGAATTGAAGTCTTCTTCCGGCAGGCCCATCTTCGCCAGGTATTCACCGGCTGCGCTGTCAGGCAGGATGGCGTTTGACGGAGACAGGTGATCGGTCGTGATGTTGTCGCCGAGCAGCGCCAGAGGCCGCATGCCACGCAGCGTCCGTTCACCCGCCAAGGCGCCTTCCCAGTAGGGCGGGCGACGGATGTACGTGGACTGCGCCCGCCAGTCGTACAGCGGGCTGACCGCCGTATTGGTCTCGCGGGCAATGTCGAACATCGCGGTGTAGACCTTGCGGAATTGCTCGGGTTTGACCGAGGCACGCATCACCGCATCGATTTCGGCGTCACTCGGCCAGAGGTCTTTGAGGCGGATTTCCCGGCCGTCGACAACCGCGAACACATCTTTTTCGATGTCGAAACGCACCGTGCCTGCAATGGCGTACGCAACCACCAGGGGCGGCGATGCGAGGAAGGCCTGCTTCGCGTAGGGGTGGATGCGCCCGTCGAAGTTACGGTTGCCCGACAACACGGCGGTGGCATACAGATCCCGATCGATGATTTCCTGCTGGATCTTCGGATCAAGCGCACCAGACATGCCGTTGCAGGTGGTGCAGGCAAAGGCGACCACACCGAAGCCGAGCTGCTCGAGATCTTTCGTGAGGCCGGCTTCGTCCAGATACAGGGCGACCGCCTTCGAGCCGGGTGCGAGCGAGGACTTGACCCAGGGCTTGCGGGTCAGACCCAGCC
>CAIXXI010000115.1 GCA_903923345.1 uncultured Burkholderiales bacterium
ACTCGATCTGGGAGCGATCCGAAGCCTCCGGGCTCGATGCCCGGCTGGGCCAGCGCACCATCACCACTGGCTGCGGTCAGGGCACGGTCTTCGGCGACCTGATGGACGAGATCGATTCGATTCGCCTGCGCAATGACGTGACCCTGACTGAATCGGCGATCTATCGGGTCATGGAGATCGCACGCAGCCAGGAATCCATCTACAAACTGGCCGGTGCAGTACACGGCTGCGCCTTGTTCACCAACCCTCAGTCTCTCGCCGAAAGCGAATCCAACCCGCACCTGCTGAGCTTCGTCGAGGATGTCGGCCGCCACAATGCGGTCGATGCGATCGCCGGGCGCATGTGGATCGATGGCACCGACGGCTCCGACAAGATCTTCTACACCACCGGCCGACTCACCTCCGAGATGGTCATCAAATGCGGCCAGATGGGCATCCCGATCCTGCTGTCGCGCTCCGGCCTGACGGGCATGGGCCATGACATCGCCACTCGCCTGGGAATGACCCTGGTCGGACGTTGCCAGGGTCGACACTATCTGCTGTTTGCGGGCACCCATCGCTTCATCGCCCCGGCCCGCATCACATGAGCACCCGTGCCGTGTCCAAAGACAAGATCACCGGCGTCATCCTGGCCGGAGGGCTGGGGCGTCGCATGAGCAGCGATGGCCAAGGCACCGACAAGGGTCTGGTCGCATTCGGTGACCAGACCATGGCGCAGGCTGTGATCGACCGGCTCAAACCTCAGGTCGGCCAACTGCTCATCAATGCCAACCGGAACCTGGAGGCCTGGCGCGGCCTCGGGCTGCCGGTGCTGACCGACCGGATCGAAGGATTCGCCGGACCTCTGGCGGGCCTGGAAGCCGCCCTGCATGCGGCCACGAGCGACTGGGTCATGACCGTGCCCTGCGACTCACCGTTTTTTCCATCCGATCTGGTCGAACGGCTTGCCGAGGCTGCGATGACAGCCCATGCACAGGTCGCGGTTGCCCGGACCGGGCCGCAGACCCATCCGGTGTTCGCACTGGTGCGCCGGGACCTGCAGGATCACCTCAATGCCTTTCTGGCGACCGGTCGGCGTCGCATCGATGCCTGGTATGCGCCGCTCGATGTCGTCGAAGTCGATTTCATCGACGAGGCGGCCTTCGTCAATATCAATACCGAGCAAGACCTGCAGCGCCACGCGCCGCGGATTTCGAGATGAATCAGACCGCATTCGAGGCTGGGCAACACAGCGGGCGCAGCCTGGCAGACATTCTCGCAAGCCTGCCCAACGGGCAGGCCGCCATGCTGCCGGTGGCCACTGCCCGCGCCGCAATCGCGCACAGCATCGTGCCGATCAAAGACACCGAATGGACCAGCCTGCGCGAAGGACTCGGTCGGGTGCTGGCTCAGGACATCGCTTCCCCGATCGATGTGCCCGCCCACGACAATTCCGCCATGGACGGCTTTGCCGTCCGATCAATCGACCTGCTCAGTGATGTCCCCACCCGCCTGCAGGTGATGGGTTCTGCCCACGCCGGCTCGCCGTTTTCAGGCCAGCTTGGTCAAGGTCAGGCAGTCCGGATCATGACCGGTGCGGTGATGCCTGCGGGCTGCGACACCGTCGTGATCCAGGAATCCGCCACCGTGGAAGGCGATTCGGTCCTGATTCCAGCGGGCCAGCTGCCAGGCCAGAACCGTCGGCTCAAAGGAGAAGACCTCGCCTGCGGGCGCCCCGCTGTGTTGCAGGGCCGCCACCTGCGAGCCTCCGACCTGGGTCTGCTGGCATCACTGGGCATCGGCGAGATTGCAGTGCATCGCCGACTGCGAGTGGCATTCTTTTCGACCGGCAATGAGCTGCGATCACTCGGCCAGACGCTCGACCCGGGCTGCATCTACGACAGCAATCGATACACCTTGCACGGCATGCTAAACCGCCTGGGCGTCGAGCTGATCGACCTGGGCGTGGTCCCTGATGAGCCGGATGCACTCGAATCCGCCTTGCGCAGCGCCAGCCAGCAGGCTGATGCGATCATCTCCTCGGGCGGTGTCTCGGTCGGCGAGGCTGACTTCACCCGGGCCGTGATGAGCCGGACCGGCGAAGTCGCGTTCTGGACGATTGCCATGCGGCCTGGCCGCCCGATGGCCTTTGGACGGGTCGGCGCGGCCTGCTATTTCGGGCTGCCCGGCAATCCGGTCGCGGTCATGGTGACCTTCCTGTTTCTGGTTCGAGACGCGCTGATCCAGCTCGGTGGCGGCACACCGCGCCCGCTGCTGCCGATGCGGGTTCGCAGTGCTCAAGCCATCCGAAAACGCCCTGGGCGAACCGAATATCAGCGGGCCCACATCGAAATCGATGACACCGGCGAATGGGTGGCACGCATCGCCGGCAATCAGGGTTCGGGCGTGCTGCGCTCGATGAGCGAGGCCAATGCGATGGTGGTGCTTGCACACGACCAGGGGGATGTGTCCCCCGGTCAGTGGGTCGAAGCGATCGCCTTCGAGGGCTTGCTCTGAAGACTCGCGCTCAGCGGCGTGAGGTCAGGGTTCCAGGCAGTGAAGCGTAGTAGGCCGCGAGATTTTCGATGTCGGCTTTACTCAAAGCCTGCGCCTGACCACTCATCACCGCGTTCTTGCGCGAACCGGTCTTGTAGTCAGTGAGTGCCCGAACCAGAAAGTCGGGATGCTGACCTGCGAGCTTCGGGTAGGACGGATCAATCGGGGTGTTGCCATCTTTGCCATGACAGGCCGCACAGACGGCATCTGCTTTGGCCTGACCGGCCACGCGGTCAGAGGCCTGGGCGGAGGTTGCAAGGCTCAGCGCCGTCAGCGCAAAGGCAGCCACAGCGATTAGGTTCGGGAGACGCATCATGGACAGGGTCTTGAAGGAATGCATTGGGTTCGGTTCACTTGCTGCCGTAGTAGGCAGCCAGATCGGCCATATCCTGATCACTGAGGCTGCCGGCAATGGCTCGCATTGTCGGATGGCTGCGATCGCCTTTCTTGTAAGCCGCCAAAGCGGATTCGATGTACTTGGCACTTTGACCGGAGATCATCGGCACCCGGTAGACACTCGGAAACGACGCACGGTAACCGGGAATGGCATGGCAACCGATGCACTGCGAAATTTTGTCCTTGCCGGCGGCAGGATTACCCGTGACCGCAGAGGCTGAAACAGGAATGAGCGCCAGAGCACACAGTGCTGCTGCGGCGAAAAAGGATCCGGAACGGGAAACGTTTGTCATTGTTGAGTGATCCCTTCGAGGGATGAAACGGAATGGCGTGCTGCACTGCACCGGCGCGGATTCTACCCGAGCGGTGGCTTTTCCGTATACTCGACCGGTTCGGTTTCGGGGCCGCGCAATGCTCGCCGAGCCGACTTCCCAACTCACAGGCGAACCCATTCATGCGTTTCGAAGGCACTTCTACCTACGTCGCCACCGACGACCTCAAACTGGCGGTCAACGCCGCGATCACTCTGCAACGCCCCCTGCTGATCAAGGGCGAACCCGGCACCGGCAAGACCATGCTGGCCGAGGAAGTGGCCGCAGGCCTGGGGATGCCGCTGCTTCAGTGGCACATCAAGTCCACCACCAAGGCCCAGCAAGGGCTGTACGAATACGATGCCGTCTCACGCCTGCGTGATTCCCAACTGGGTGACGAGCGGGTCAAGGACATCACCAACTACATCGTCAAAGGCGTGCTGTGGCAGGCCTTTGAAGCCGACAAGCCGGTCGTGCTGCTGATCGATGAGATCGACAAGGCCGACATCGAGTTCCCCAACGACTTGCTGCGCGAAATCGATCGCATGGAGTTCTACTGCTACGAGACGCGCCAGCTGATCAAGGCCAGACACCGGCCGGTGGTGATGATCACCTCGAACAATGAAAAAGAGCTGCCCGACGCATTCCTGCGCCGCTGCTTCTTCCACTACATCAAGTTCCCGGACAAGGAGACGATGCAGGCCATCGTCGATGTGCATCAGCCGAACATCAAGAAGGACATGCTCAAGGAAGCGATGGAAAGCTTCTTCCAGATTCGCGAGCTGCCCGGTATCAAGAAGAAGCCCTCGACCTCCGAGCTGCTCGACTGGCTCAAACTGCTGGTTGCCGAAGACATCCCGGCCGAAGCGCTGCAGTCGAAAGACGGCAAAGCCGCCATCCCGCCGCTGCATGGCGCACTGCTCAAGAACGAGCAGGACATCCACCTCTTTGAGCGCCTGATCTTCATGGCGCGCCACAACCGCTGAGGAGACAGGGCAGCGCTGTCATGAGCCCCCTGACCGCCCTGCCCGCTCCTGCCTGCCATGCATTGGTACTACCTGGCTGCGGCCATCGTTTTCGAAGTCGGTGCCAGCGTCGCCATGAAGCTGTCCCAGGGGCTGACACGCCCGGGACCGGTGTTCTGGATGATGTCGCTCTATGCGATTGCCTTCGCGTGCAATGCGATGGCCCTGCGAAAACTCGACCTCTCGGTCACCTATGCGATCTGGTCGGGGCTGGGCACTGCACTGATCGCCGTGGTGGGCATGACCTGGTTTCGCGAACCCGTCAGCGCGGTGCGGATCGGCAGCATCCTGCTGATCGTGATCGGCGTGGTCGGGCTGGCGCTGTCGGCCCGGAACACCTGAGCGCGGCACGCTCATGAGTCTGGCACCCGAGCGCCTTTCCTTGCCCTGGCCGCCGCAGCCACAGGCGCTTGACGGCGAGTACGTGCGCCTCGAGCCCCTGTCAGCACAGCATGCCGATGGACTGCGGGCGGCCATTGCCGATGGTCAACTCGATGCACTGTGGTTCACCATCGTCCCGGCCGCCAATGCGGTCGATGCGTGGATCCAGACCGCGCTGGCTGCCCAGGCCGCCGGCCGTGCGGTGCCCTTCGCGGTGCGCCGGCTGCGCGACGACCGCATCGTTGGGTCGACCCGCTATATGAACATCGAAGAGACGCAACGCCGTCTCGAAATCGGCACGACCTTCTACTCGAAGTCCGTTCAGCGCAGCGCGCTCAACACCGAGTGCAAACGGCTGCTGCTGGCGCAAGCCTTTGAATCCCTGCACTGCCTGGCGGTCGAATTTCGCACCCACTGGTTCAATCACACCTCGCGCGAGGCGATTGCCCGGCTGGGTGCCAAGCAGGACGGCGTGCTGCGCAACCATCAGCGCCTGGCCGACGGCAGCTTGCGCGATACCGTCGTGTTCTCGATCATCGACAGCGAATGGCCGGCGGTCAGGCGACACCTCGAGTTTCGCCAGGCACGCTTGGAAGCGCCTTAGCCTGGAAATGAGCCCAGACCTGAGTCCAAACATGAGCCACTGCCACACCGCGCTTGTCATTTTCAACAGCCTTCGCTTTTCATTGGAGTAAACCATGCTGATCGACTTCTTCTTACACCTGCGAACAGCGAAGCTGCCCGTTTCGATCAAGGAATACCTCACGCTGCTTGAGGCGATGCGCAAGAACGTGATTGGCCAGTCGGTCGATGACTTCTACTTTCTGTCGCGGGCAACCCTGGTCAAGGACGAGCGCAATTTCGATAAATTCGACAAGGCTTTCGGCGCTTATTTCAAGGGCGTTGACAGCATCGAGGGCATCGATATCGATGTGCCGCTCGATTGGCTCAAGCGCCAGCTGCAGCGCGAATTCACCGCTGAAGAAAAGGCGGCGATCGAGGCCATGGGCGGTCTGGACAAATTGCTCGAGCGGCTCAAGGAGCTGCTGGAAGAGCAAAAAGAGCGCCACGAGGGCGGCAAGAAGTGGATCGGCACCAATGGCACCTCGCCGTTTGGCAATGGCGGCTTCAATCCCGAAGGCATCCGGGTCGGCGGCCCTCCAGGCGGCAATCGCACCGGCGTCAAGGTCTGGGAGCAGCGTGCCTACAAGGACTATGACGACCAGGTCGAACTCGGCACCCGCAACATCAAGGTTGCGCTGCGCCGGCTGCGCAAATTTGCACGTCAGGGCGCAGAAGACGAACTGGATCTGGACGACACCATTGCCTCGACCGCCCGCAATGCCGGCTATCTGGACATCAAGATGGTTCCGGAGCGCCATAACACCATCAAGGTGCTGATGCTGCTCGATGTCGGCGGCACGATGGACGACCACATCAAGCGCACGGAAGAGCTCTTCTCGGCAGCCAAGACCGAGTTCAAGCACATGGAGTTCTACTACTTCCACAACTGCGTCTATGACTTCGTGTGGAAGAACAATCGCCGCCGTCACTCCGAGCGGATGATGACCTGGGATCTGCTGCGCAAGTACAACGCCGATTACCGGCTGATCTTCGTGGGCGACGCGACCATGAGCCCGTACGAAATCCTGCAACCCGGCGGCTCGGTGGAATACAACAACGAGGAAGCCGGTGCGATCTGGCTGCAG
>CAIXXI010000116.1 GCA_903923345.1 uncultured Burkholderiales bacterium
ACAGCCCGCATGGTCAATGGCGTGCCTCAACCCGATGGGTCGGTTCGTCCTGAGCCAACGATGGATGTGCGCCACGTCGGCGACACCATCCGCTACATGGCTGGGCTGCCGCTTGATGCGAACGTTCAGTTCGTCACGATCATGGCAACCAAGATGCCCTTCATCGGCCGCGGATGAACGGCCGCGGGCGAATCAGTCTTCCATCACTTTAGCCATCGCGTCAGCCACAGCATCGATGTTGTGGCTGTTCAGCGCAGCCAGACAGATGCGCCCGGTCGAGACTGCGTAGATGCCGAACTCGTCGCGCAGGCGATCGACTTGCGCGCTGGTGAGGCCTGAGTAGGAAAACATGCCGCGCTGGCGGGTCACGAAATCAAAATTGCGCTTCACCCCGCGTTGCGCGAGCCGCTCGACCAGACCGGTGCGCATGGCGCGGATACGGTCGCGCATGCCCGCCAGTTCTTGTTCCCACAGGGCCCGCAGCTCAGGGCTGCTCAGGATCGTTGAGACAACCGCTCCACCGTGGGTGGGCGGGTTCGAGTAGTTGGTTCGTACGACCCGCTTGAGCTGGCTGAGGATGCGCGCGGCCTCGTCCTTGTCCTGGGCAACAACAGACAGCGCGCCCACTCGTTCGCCGTAGAGCGAGAACGACTTGGAAAACGAGCTGGACACCAGAAAGTCGATTCCGGCCTGCGCGAACTGGCGAACCGCAGCCGCATCTGCTTCTATGCCATCGCCAAAGCCCTGGTAGGCAATATCCAGGAAGGGAACCAGTTGACGGTCCACGCACGCCTTGACCACGCGTGACCAGTGTTCGGCCGACAGGTCGACACCAGTCGGGTTGTGACAGCAGGCATGCAGAACGACGATCGACTTCGCCGGAAGCCCGTTGATCGTGGCGATCATGTCTTCAGCCAGCACGCCTTGCGTGTCGGCATCGTAATAGGGGTATGTATTGACGGTGAAACCGGCACCTTCGAACAGCGCTTTATGGTTCTCCCAGCTCGGGTCGCTGATCCAGACCTGGGCATCCGGGATAAATCGGCGCAGCAGATCGGCGCCCACTTTCAGTGCGCCCGTGCCGCCAAGGGCCTGAACAGTTGCGACACGCTGCTCGGAAATCAGCGCTGAGCCCGTGCCAAACAGCAGGGTCTGAACGCAGGCGTTATACGACGCGATGCCATCGATCGGCAGGTAGCCGTGCGCGGGTGCAGCGGCATTGCGCTGGGTCTCGGCCTGCTTGACCGAAGCCAGCAGGGGAAGCTTGCCGTTGTCATCGTAATAGACCCCAACACCCAGGTTGACCTTGCCGGTGCGCGTGTCTGCAGCAAAGGCCTCATTCAGACCGAGAATCGGGTCACGCGCGGCCATAGGCAGCGTAGAAAAGGGGGAATGGCTCATCGTAAGACCTTGATCCGAAAAGGATTGGTAGCGGTGGGCGGGGGCTTTCGGAACCGAGGTTTGCCTATAAAACAGGCAGGATGCTGGCTTTTTCGCGGCACTCAGGGGATAATCCGACGTTGCGCGCGCCGAAATGTTGCACTGCGAAGTCTATCACGCGGCCTGCGCCCGGAATCTCGATGACCAGCCCTCAGTCCCTCTCACAGACCGTCACATTTCCTGGCAGCCCCTACCAGCTGCACCAGCCGTTTGCGCCGGCAGGTGATCAGCCGGGTGCGATCGCCCGGCTGGGAGAAGGCATCGAAGACGGGCTGTCCTTCCAGACCCTGTTGGGTGTGACCGGATCCGGCAAGACGTACACGATGGCAAACGTCATTGCCCAGTCTGGGCGGCCGGCTCTGGTGCTCGCCCCCAACAAGACGCTTGCGGCTCAACTCTATGCGGAAATGCGCGAGTTCTTTCCGAACAATGCTGTTGAGTATTTCGTCTCTTATTACGACTACTACCAGCCAGAGGCATACGTTCCGCAGCGTGATCTGTTCATCGAGAAGGATTCGTCGATCAACGAGCACATCGAGCAGATGCGCCTGTCAGCCACGAAGTCTCTGCTCGAGCGCCGGGATGTGGTGATCGTTGCGACCGTCTCTTGTATATACGGTATCGGAAACCCCGGTGACTACCACGCGATGGTGATGACCCTGCGCGTGAATGACCGGATTTCGCAGCGCGACATCCTGCAGCGACTCGTGGCGATGCAATACAAGCGCAACGAGACCGATTTTTCCCGGGGCGCCTTCCGGGTGCGCGGCGACACGATCGATGTCTTTCCTGCTGAACATGCCGAGCTGGCGGTTCGCTTTGAGCTGTTCGATGACCAGGTCGAGTCGATTCAGCTCTTTGATCCTCTAACCGGCCGTGTGCGGCAAAAGATCCCGCGCTTTACCGTTTACCCGTCGTCGCACTACGTCACGCCCAGGGCAACTGTTCTGCGTGCGGTCGAAACCATCAAAGCCGAACTGCGCGAGCGCCTGGATGACTTCCGGCAGCGCGGCAAACTGGTCGAGGCGCAGCGACTGGAGCAGCGCACCCGCTTCGACCTTGAAATGTTGTCCGAGCTGGGTTTCTGTAAAGGCATCGAAAACTACACCCGCCATCTCTCGGGCGCCGCACCCGGTGAGCCGCCCCCGACGCTGGTCGACTATCTGCCCGACGACTCTCTGATCTTCATCGATGAGTCCCATGTGACGGTGGGGCAGCTTGGCGGCATGTACCGGGGTGATCGGGCACGGAAGGAAACCCTGGTCGAGTACGGGTTTCGCCTGCCTTCAGCGCTGGACAACCGGCCGCTCAAGTTCGAGGAGTTCGAACGCAAGCTGCGCCAGTGCGTCTTTGTTTCTGCGACCCCGGCAGACTATGAGTCTCGAAACAGTGGCCAGGTCGTCGAGCAGGTGGTTCGTCCGACAGGCCTGATCGACCCGGTCGTCGAAGTGCGACCCGCCGGCACGCAGGTTGATGATGTCCTGTCGGAGATTCATTCACGGGTTGCTGAGAAACAGCGGGTTTTGGTCACCACCTTGACCAAGCGGATGGCCGAGGACCTCACGGATTACCTGACTGAGCACGGGGTGAAAGTCCGCTATCTGCACTCCGACATCGATACTGTCGAACGCGTCGAAATCATTCGTGATCTCCGTCTGGGGGTCTTCGATGTCCTGGTGGGAATCAATTTGTTGCGTGAAGGCCTGGACATTCCAGAGGTGTCGCTGGTCGCGATTCTGGATGCCGACAAAGAAGGCTTTCTGCGTTCGGCGAGGAGTCTGATTCAGACAATCGGTCGAGCCGCTCGCAATCTCGATGGCAAGGCGATTCTGTACGCGGATCGCCTGACCGATTCGATTCGACAGGCGATGGACGAAACCAGCCGACGCCGCACGCGCCAGATTGAGTTCAACCGGGTCCACGGAATTGTTCCGCGCGGCGTGGTTAAGGAAGTGAAGGAAATGATTGATGGGGTCTATGACCCCTCTCAGGACCGCAAGGAGCTGAAGGCGGCCGAAGACCTTGCCCAGTACGAATCGATGGGAGAAAAGGGTGCGGCACGCGAGTTGAAGCGGCTTGAAAGGTTGATGCTCGAACATGCCCGCAACCTCGAGTTCGAGAAGGCGGCGCAGGTCAGAGACCAGCTGTCTCGTTTCAAGGAACGGGTATTCGGTGCGAGTGGGCCCAGCAACGTCATCCCTTTCCCGGCCGACAAGGCGGCATGAGGCGGTGATGAAGGCATCCAGAAAATTTTTGTTTTTCAGTTCGGGAAAAGACATGGCAAAGCGAGAACCCCTTTCAATGGCAATGAACACCCGCGTGCTGTTCGTTTGCATGGGCAATATCTGCCGCTCGGCGATGGCTGAGGGCGTCTTCCGACACCTGGTTCGCCAGGCTGGCCTGGAAGAGGTGGTGAAGGTCGACTCGGCGGGAACCCATGCATTTCATGTCGGAGAGGCCCCTGACCGTCGCGCTCAATCGACGGCTGCCAAGCGAGGCTATGACATCGCAGAAATGAAGGCGCGCCGGGTCAGCGAAAAAGACTTCGACAGCTACGATCTGATTCTGGCAATGGACTGGGACAACCTCGGTTTGTTGCAGCAAATGGCACCGAAGAAGGTTCACCACAAGATTCAGTTGCTGATGCGGTTTGCAACCGAGCACGAATCGGCAACGATTCCGGACCCTTACTATGGGGCGCAGCAGGGTTTCGAGCAGGCGCTGGACCTCATCGAGGATGCTTGCGCGGGTCTGCTCGAGGTTGCACGGCGCAGGGCCACTCAGGTCGCGGCTGCCTGACGAGAAGGGGGTGGGGCTGTTCGTCCGACGTCGAACGGGTTTTGTCCAGGACAAAACCCCTACACGATGGATGGATACTCGACGAAATCGCTTGGGTATCTGTATTCTTGAGCGACTTACTCGGGATTGCGGAGCCAGCCATGCGTTTGACCACGAAAGGCCGTTTTGCGGTGACTGCCATGATTGATCTGGCCTTGCGCCAGCACAACGGCCCAGTCACGTTGGCAGGTATCAGCCAGCGTCAGAAGATTTCCCTGTCCTACCTCGAACAGTTGTTTGGCAAGTTGCGCCGTCACGAACTGGTTGAGAGCACTCGGGGGCCGGGTGGCGGGTACTCCCTGGCGCGTCCAATGCGTGACGTATCCGTGGCCGACATCATCTTTGCCGTGGACGAACCCATTGATGCGACCAATTGCGGTGGCAAACAGAATTGTCATGACGACGGTCCGTGCATGACCCATGATCTCTGGACTGACCTGAACAAGAAGATGGTTGAGTTTCTGGATGGCGTCAGCCTTCAGGATCTGGTCGACAAACAGCGTCAGCACGCCCAGCAGGAGCCCACCCGTAAGGTTTCAGTTTTGCGCGAACATCGCGCTGCTTTGGAGTTTCCGACCTCGACACTGCAGCCAATCGGCATCCAGGGGTCGAGGGTGACGATTACGAGCTGATTGGCAGCAGGCTGTCAGCGGCACAGGGAGAATAAAAAATGCATCTGCCGGTTTATCTCGATTATTCGGCGACCACGCCGGTTGACCCCAGGGTCGTTGATGCGATGGTGCCCTGGCTGAGCCAGCGGTTTGGGAATCCGGCTTCCCGTAGTCACGCCTATGGCTGGGATGCAGAAAAGGCCGTCGAGACAGCCCGCGAGCAGGTGGCTGAACTGGTTGGTTGTGATCCGCGTGAGTTGGTCTGGACATCCGGCGCAACCGAATCAATCAACCTCGCGATCAAAGGTGCGGCTCATTTCTACAAGGATCGGGGGCGGCACCTTATTTCGGTCAAGACCGAACACAAGGCCACGCTGGATACCTTGCGTGAACTCGAGCGGGAAGGTTTCGAAGTCAGCTACCTGGACGTTCAGGAAAACGGGCTGATCGACCTCGATGTGTTCAAGGCGGCATTGCGTCCCGACACCGTGCTGGTCTCCGTCATGTATGTGAACAACGAGATCGGCGTCATCCAGGACATTCCCGAGATCGGCCGGATCTGTCGTGAGCGGGGCATCCTGTTCCATGTGGACAGTGCCCAGGCCACAGGGAAGATTGCGATCGACCTGTCCCAGCTCCCGGTCGATCTCATGAGTTTTTCGGCTCACAAGACCTACGGCCCGAAGGGAGTCGGTGCGATGTACGTGCGCCGTAAACCGCGGGTGCGTATCGAGGCGCAGATTCATGGTGGCGGTCATGAGCGGGGCATGCGCTCGGGCACCCTGCCGACCCATCAGATCGTTGGTATGGGCGAGGCGTTTCGCCTGGCCAAGCTTGAAATGGCCACGGAAAACGACCGCATTCGCATGCTGCGTGACCGGCTGTACCGCGGTATCAACGCGATGGAAGAGGTCTATGTCAATGGCGACATGGAGCAGCGAGTCCCTCACAACCT
>CAIXXI010000117.1 GCA_903923345.1 uncultured Burkholderiales bacterium
GATCTCCGCCATTTGAAAGTGCCCGACCCGACCGGTGGGCAGGTACTGGCGAATCTTCATCGCCACATCGCCTTCAACGATCTGGCAGTGATACAGGTCCATCTGGACCTTCAGGTTCGGTGCGCCCAGCGTCTGAACGATGGCATGGGCCTGGGCCTGCGTATTCAGAAAGTAGCCTGGAATATCGCGGGTGTTGATTGGCTCGATAAGCACATCACAGCCGATCGTCGCAGCCTGGCGTGCCGCCCAGGCGAGATTGGCCTCGAAGGTGGCCTGCAGGGTCTCCCGTGAGACCCCGGCCGGGGCCAGACCGGCCATCACGTGAATCCTTGGACATCCGAGCGCCTGCGCATACTGAAGCGCCTGCTCGAATCCGTTCTGAAACGCCGCCTCTCGACCCGGCAGACAGGCCATGCCACGTTCGCCTCGCGACGCATCCCCAGGCGGCGCGTTGAAGAGCACCTGCTGCAAGCCGTTATCAGACAGACGCTGCGCCAGATCTGCCGGGGCGTGCTCATACGGAAACAAACATTCGACCGCCTTGAATCCATCGGCGGCAGCCGCCGCGAAGCGATCCATAAACGTCAGCTCGGGATACAGCATGCTGAGGTTGGCGGCGAATCGGGGCATGAACGGGTCCTTGGAGCAGGCTCAAGGGCCGATGGCCCTGAACAGGGTCAGGCCAGCCGGCCCGCTTGAAAGTCGCTGACGGCCTCGCGAATCTGGTCGGTGGTGTTCATCACGAAGGGGCCGTACTGCACGATCGGCTCGCGCAGCGGCTCCCCGGCAATCAGCAGCAGCCGCGACGGCTCAAGCGCTTTGATGACGATGGCATCGGTGTCGGCCTCGTTGGCGAAGATCGCCATCCGCGCCCGAGGCACTTCGGTACCCGCCGATTCGACACGACCCCGGTACACATAGGCAAACGCATTGCGCGAGGCCGGCAAGGGCTGCGTGAACACCGCACCCGCCGGCATGTCGAGATCGAGGTACAGCGGCTCGGTGCGCGAACGCACGACAGCGCCTTCGACGCCATGCGATCGCCCGGCAATCAGCACCGCTTGAACGCCCTGGTCCGTGGTGAACGCAGGCAGGTCAGCCGCTGAAAAATCGCGGTACCACGGCTCACACAGCTTGTCCTGGCCAGGCAGGTTGAGCCAGAGCTGAAAGCCTTCCATCAGGCCGTCGCGCTGCTCGGGCAACTCGGAATGGATGACACCGCGCCCGGCGGTCATCCACTGAACGCCGCCACTCTCGAGCAGCCCCTCGTGACCGGCACTGTCGCGATGGCGCATCCGACCGGACACCATGAAGGTGACGGTTTCAAACCCGCGATGAGGATGGTTCGGAAACCCGGCGAGGTAATCGTCCGGGTTGTCACTGCGAAAGGCATCGAGCATCAGGAAGGGATCGAGCCGGCGCTGCAGGGACTGGGTCAGCACCCGGTCGAGCTTGACGCCGGCGCCATCGGAGGTCGGCTGGCCGGCGACCAGACGTTCGATGCGACGGGGATGCACAGGCAGATCCGGGGAGGCAACAGCAGTCTGGTTCATGACGCGGGATAGTATCCTTTCCGACCCTGAACACTCCGGACTGAAGCCATCGACCGCCGCACCCTGATTGCCCGCTTCTCATCCGCGCTGCTGGGCGCCGCCTTGGGCGTTCACCCGCTCGGTGCCCTGGCGCAGGTCGACGGCGATACCGACGTGCCCTACGTCATCACGCCGCAGAACGTCGTCGATGCCATGCTCGAACTCGCTTCCGTGGGGCCGAATGACCGCCTGATCGATCTGGGTTCGGGCGACGGGCGCATCGTGGTCACCGCGGCTCGGCGTTGGGGCATCGCCGGTCTGGGGATCGAAATCGACCCGTCACTGGTGGCAACCGCCCAGGCCCATGCGCAGCGCGCCGGCGTGGCGCACCTGACACGCTTTGCAGCGCAGGACCTGTTCGACACCGACCTGAGCCAGGCCACGGTGATCACGTTGTATCTGCTGCCAAAGGTCAACCTGATGCTGCGCCCGCGTCTGCTGCGGCTCAAACCCGGCACACGCATCGTCTCGCACGACTGGGACATGGGCGAGTGGCCGCCTGATCGCAGCATTGAGGTCGATGCGCCGAACAAGCCGGTCGGTCTGAAGAAAACCAGCCGGCTGATGCTCTGGACCGTGCGCGGCGACGAACCGGCTGTCTGGCGCCAGTGACCCGGCGCACTGTCTTTCCCATCGAGCTCGGCCGATGCGCTAGAGTTCGCTCCCACTGTGCCGCCTCCTGGATCTGCACCTGCCGTGTCCGCTTTCCTGCTGCGTCCTGAAGTTGCCCGACTGCTGCTCACCGGCGGCATCGCCCTGCTGGTGCTGTGGCAGCGCCTGCTGGTGCCCGTGTTGCTCGGGATTCTCGTGTATGCCTGGAGTTGCCTGCTGGCCGACCGGCTCGCCGGGCGCTTCGGCTCGAGCCGGGTGGTGGCTGCGATCAGCGGTGCAATCGTCGGTCTGCTGGTTTTTGCAGCCTTTGCCGGCATCCTGACCTGGACGGTGGCACTGGCCTCCGGCGACGAGCTGCGAACCTTCCTGATGCGCATCGAAGATTCGCTCGACACGCTTCGGGAAGTGCTGCCTGAATCCCTGGCCGCATCCATCCCTGAAAATCTCATTGAGCTACGGACTCAGGTCTTTGAATGGCTGCGCAGCCATGCCGCCAGTCTGAGCGGCCTGGGCGGCAAGGTGATGCATGGTGTGGTGCAGGCGCTGTTCGCCATTCTGGTCGGGGCCATGGCGGCAACCGCCAACTGGGTGCCGGGCGCATTGCAGTCTGAATCGCGCTTTCTTGGACGCCTGCTGCTGGTGCTCGAGCGCGTGGTGCTGGCACAGGGTCGGATTGCGCTGTTCAACACCGCGATGACCGCCCTGTATCTGTTCGTGATCCTGCCGAATTTCGGCGTGCAATTGCCGTTTCGCGGCCTGCTGTGCCTGTTCACGCTGGTGACTGGCGTGATGCCCGTGGTCGGAAATTTGATGGCCAACACGCTGGTCATGCTGATTTCGCTGGCCATTTCACCCAAGGTTGCGATTGCTTCGCTGGCCTACCTGATCCTGATCCACAAGACCGAGTACTTCATCAATGCCCGCACTGTGGGCGCGAAGGTGCAAGTCGCGGCCTGGGAAATCCTGGCCGCCATGCTGACCGGAGAAGCGCTGTTCGGCGTGCAGGGCCTCGTGGCTGCGCCGCTGCTCTATCCGTTTTTCAAACTCGAGATCAAGCGGCTCAGGCGCTCCGATCAGTCTGACGCCCAGCGCAGCGTCAGCATTCCATAGCGCTGGGGTGTCATCGGACGCGCACCAGGCGGTGCGGTGAATTCAAGTGATCTCATCGCAAAGGTGAAATCGAACCACCAACCCGGAGTGACGCTCCAGGAGCCTCCTGCAAAGAGCTCACCGACAGCAGGACGGCTTTTCACCAGCGATTCATAGCCGGCGGTTTCGCCGTCGATCAGCTGGTTGCGGGCAACCGCCTGAGCCTGTGCCCCGATGAATCCATAGAGCCCACGGGTTGCAGCCGCCGCTGGCATGAACTCGCCCGGCCAGCTGGGCCCCGCGGGCAGTGCGCCGAATCGGAACTGCGCACCGACGCCAGCCTGTGTCACCGGATTGCCCAGAATGATCGCGGTTCGGGTCACCAGATCCAGATCGGTGCGGCCCGCCAGAGGGATGGCGACGAGCCTGGACCAGTCTGCCTGAATCACCGGCTGAGTCTTGACCTGCAAGTCGAAGCCGAGCGCCAGCGGCTGACCCACCAGCCGATGCACCGCGTTTTGCACCGGCTCACCCAGCGCCGCCGGCCCGATGACGCCAAGTTGAAGGCCGAGTGACTGGCGGGTGCGTGATCCCTGGGCCATGACTTTCAGACCTGCCGACAAGGCTGCGGCATAAGGCCAATCTTTAGGCTGCGGCAAGGTGGTGCCGGTGTAGGCCGGGGTGTAGATCACCTGCGAGACGCTCCAGATGCGCTGCACCTGCGTATTCGGGTCGCAGTCGATCAGGTTGCGACACCAGGCTGCCATCGCTCGAGCATCCAGCGCCTCAGGCTGCGGATCGACCGCGGCCCGTACGAAGATGCCGCTGGTGTACCAGCGTTCCTTCGATCCGGGCGTGAAGGCGAACTGGTCATTGTCGAGCTGCACCTCGACGCTGCGAATCTGGGCCTGTACGTGGACCCCAGCGAACAGTGCCATCAGGCCGAGCCCTACCAGCCCAAGGGCCCGCGCCATTGGGCGTCGAAGCAGGCTTGTGAGAGGCGTCAACGCCCGGCCTCGCGGGCGCGCTGCTCGAGCGCTTCCCACTTTTCGAGCAGCTCGAGCAACTCGCCTTCGATCACTTCAAGGCGCGCAGGCGCAGCCCGCAGGGCGACCGGATCACGTCGGAAAAATTCGGGGTCGTTCATCTCGGCGGTCAGGCGGGCCTGCTCGATCTCAAGCGCTTCGATGCGCTTGGGCAACTCCTGCAACTCGCGCTGTTCCTTGAAGCCGAGCTTGCGGGGTCGATCTGCAGCAGGCCGATTCGCAGGGGCTGCAGGGGCTGCGCCGGCACCACCCGGCACACGGTCGTTGCGCGGGGCATCAGAAGGCGCCGGCTGAGCACGCATGCAGATC